>JAUHYJ010000061.1 GCA_030425785.1 Acidimicrobiia bacterium
GCCCGTTCTCCGGCGTCGACCCGGTGGCCTTCCCGCAGCTGCTCGACCTCAGCGTGTCCGAGGGCAGCTTCGACGACCTCACCGACCCCGGCACCGTGATGGTGTACCGGGACGCCGCCGACGACCTCGGCATCGGCGTCGGGGACGCTGTCGACGTGACGTGGCAGAACGGCGTCGAGGAGGACCTCACCGTCGTGGGCCTGTTCGACGAGAACGTCTTCGACACCACCTGGGTCCCGTCGGTCGACACGATCGCCGACGCGACGACGCTCGACCTGCGCGACCAGTTCGTGCTCGCCAAGCGCGCCGACGACGCCGACCCGGTCGCGACGATCGAGGCGATGCGCACCGCCGTCGAGGAGTTCCCGTCGGTGACCCCGCAGACCAACGACGACTACCTCGACGAGGTCGAGGGGCAGCTCAACCAGCTGCTGTTCCTCGTCACGATGCTCCTGATGATGGCGATCGCGTTCTCGTTCCTCGGCATCGCCATCACGCTCGCGCTGTCGGTCTTCGAACGCACGCGGGAGATCGGCCTGCTCCGCGCCGTCGGCATGACCCGTCGCCAGTTGCGGCGGGCAGTCCGGTGGGAATCGGTGATCGTCGCCCTGTTCGGCGTCACGATCGGCATCGTGGTCGGCACCCTGTTCGGCGTGGCGCTGACGCAGGCGATCCCCGACAACGTGATCGATCAGGTGACCATCCCGTGGACGGTGCTGGCGATGGTCGTCGTGTTCGCGGTGATCGCGGCGACGGTCGCCGCGTGGTATCCGGCTCGCAAGGCGTCGAAGATGGACGTGCTCGAGGCCATCGCGACCGAGTGAGCCCGTCACGACCGAGCTCGGCGCGTCGGCCAGACTGACACCATGGCCATCGACCTCGACGACCTCGACGACGACGTCCGACAGTTCCTGACCGACCGGCACTTGGCGACGCTGACCGTGCTGCGGGCCGACGGGACCCCGCACGTCGCGCCGGTCGGCTTCAGCTACGACCCCTCCGAGCGAATCGCTCGGATCATCACCTGGGACGGCGCCCGGAAGGTGCGCCATGCCGAGGCGTCGGGGCGCGCGGCCGTGTGTCAGGTCGACGGCGGGCGCTGGCTCACCCTCGAGGGCACGATCCGCGTCGCACGCGAACCCGACGCGGTCGCCCGCGCCGTCGACGCCTACACGCAGCGCTATTCGCCGCCGCGCGAACGCGACGACCGCGTCGCACTCGAGCTGTCGGTCGAACGGATGATGGGCCGCGCCTGATGGCCGGGTACTCGGGGACACCGCTGCCGAAGAAGCTCGGCATCAAGGACGGCACGCGGTTCGCCACCAAGCACGCGCCCGACGGGTTCGACGACACGCTCGGCGAGCTGCCCGATGGTGCGACGTGGCGGCGCCAAGTGCGCCCGGGCCTCGACGTGGTGGTCGCGTTCTACACGTCACGGAGCACCATGGTCCGCGAGTGGGCGAAGCTGACCGCCGCCGTCGCGCCGAACGGCACGGTCTGGATCGCATGGCCCAAGCGGGCGAGCGGGGTCCCGACCGACATCACCGAGGACGTGCTCCGGGCCGAGTTCCTCCCGACCGGGTGGGTCGACAACAAGGTCTGTGCGATCGACGACACCTGGAGCGGGCTGCGCTTCGCGCTCCGGCGAGAGCTGCGCTGAGCCCGCCGGCGCGTCAACCCATCCAGAAGCCCTTGCGGTGGCTGATGCCGAGCGTGCGATGGCAGTGTGCGCAGAACCACACGTACGCCTTGCCGAGGCCCTCGTCCAGCTGACGCCGATGGATGCCGGCGATCCGTTGATCGCAGTGCGGGCAGATCGGGTGGACGCCGTCGGGTGCGTCGATCGTCGGGATCCGCATCGTCGCGCGGTCAGCCCACCTGCCGCCAGGGCAGCTCGTTCAGGAACTGGGATGCCGCCGGGTGCGGGTCCATCTCGCGGACCTCGGCCGGCTGGCGTCGGTCGAGGCGGACCTGGCAGCCCGGGCACCAGTAGAGCACCCGGCCGTAGCGGCCGATCGGCTGCGACCGGATCGTCTCACGGCACCGGATGCAACCCTGCCCGCACCGGCCGTAGACGGCGAGCCCGATCGAGGTGTGTGTCGTCGTGGCGCGCCGGGTGCGTCCGGAGTTGGCGCGCACCATGCGGGCGGCGGTGTTGACGATCAGCAGCGCGTCGTGGTGCGTCAGGTCGCCGACGTGTGCCCACGGGCTCAGTTCGGCCGCCCAGAGGACCTCGCACCGGTACACGTTGCCGATCCCCTGCATCACGTGTTGGTCGACCATCACGTCGCGCAGCCGAGCGTCACGGTCGGGGTAGGACAGGAGCAGATCGACGACGTCGTGCAGGTTCGCACGCGCCGACGCGAGGTTCGGGCCCAACCGGCCCTGGCCCGGATGGCGCTGACGGTCGGGCAGCCGGTACGTCTCGATCTCGGCGGCGTCGAAGCACACGGCGACGAAGTCGTCGGTCTGGATCGACGCACGCAGCGCATCCCACGACCGGTGCCACGGCGCGCCGTTGCGGTACACGTGCCACTCGCTCTTCGACTTCATCTTCGTGTCGAGCACGAGGCCGTCGTCCCAGAGCAGCTCGACATGCCTGCCCTTGGCCTCGACCGCTTCGACCATGCGGCCGGCCTGCGGAGAGGGGCCGATCAGGACGGGGGCGTCGAAGCGCAGCATGGGACGACCGACGAGTGCCGACCGCAGCGTGGCGGCGGCGCGTGACACATCCCCCATGGCCATGCGCGCTCATCGTAGGTGCGGCGAACGCACCGCTGGTGGATGGCGGCTCGGGCCCGGAGCCGCTACGGCAGCTGGCCGACGTGGGCGAGCGCCAGGCGCAGCAGGCGGTCCTGTCCGCCCGTCATCTGGCCGATCACGGACGGGGTCACGACCTCGTCAGGTGTGAACCAGGCGAGATCGAGCGCCTCCTGTGTGGGCTGACACTCGCCGTCGACGGGCACGACGAACACCAGACTGACCGCGTGCTGGCGCGGATCGTGGTAGCCGGTGAGGGCGGGGTCGGGGAAGTACTCGACCACGGTGAACGGCGCCGTACCGACAGGGATCCGCGGCAGCGCCATCGGGCCGAGATCCTTCTCGCAATGGCGCAGCAGTGCGTCACGCACCCGCTCGCCGTAGAGCACACGCCCGCTGACGATCAGGCGGCTGATCGTGCCATCGGCGGCCTGGCGGAGCAGCAGGCCGATCTCGGTGACGTGACCGAGCCCGTCGACGCGCACCGGCACGGCCTCGACGTAGACGATCGGCATCTGGGCCCGGATGGACTCGAGATCGCCGTCGGCGAGCCAGGTGTTGTCGGTCTCGGTGTCGATGCCACTCACGGCGCGACATGATACGAGCCCACCGACGCCCGCACGCGATCGCCCGGAACGACCGGCCACAGCTCGACCGGTAGCGTCGTCGCGGTGCACGATCTCGGCGCGATCACCTGGACGGAGCTGGCGGATCGGCGAGCCGGCGGCGGTCCGTTCGTCGTCGTGCCGGTCGGGTCGTGCGAGCAGCACGGTCCGCACCTGCCGTTGCACACCGACACCCTGATCGCCGAGGCGCTCGCCGCCGACCTGGCCGCCCGGCGCGACGACTGCGTGGTCGCACCGCCGCTCACCATCACGGCGAGCGGTGAGCACCAGGGGTTCGCCGGCACGTTGTCGATCGGCACCGAGGTGACGGCCGGCGTCGTCATCGAGCTCGCACGGTCGGCGACGTGGGCGGCCGGCGTGGTGTTCGTCAACGGGCACGGCGGCAACATCACCGCGATGCAGCGGGCCGCCGAGGTGTTCGAGGTCGAGCGGCGGCCGGTCCTGATCTGGTGGCCGACCGTGCCCGATGGCGACCCGCACGCCGGCCACGTCGAGACGTCGCTCGTGCTCCACCTCGCCCGCGACGAGGTCCGGCTCGACCAGGCCGTCGCCGGGCCGGTGCCGTCGGTCGACGAGCTGGTGCGCCACGGTGTCCGGCCACTCAGCGCATCGGGTGTCCTCGGCGACCCCACCGGTGCCAGTGCGGAAGCGGGCGCGACAGTCTTCGGTCATCTCGCCGATCAACTGGCCGACGCGGTCGCCGCTGCCGTGCGCGGATGGTCGTCGTGAGCGACGCGGCGCCGCAGCCAGGGCACCGCTACGTCCTCGACGCGAGCGTGCAGCGCTGGGGGAACGTCGTGATCGGCGGTTCACCGCTGACGCTGTTCCGGGTGACGGCGGGGGGAGCCGCGCTGCTCGACCGGATCGCATGCGACGAGCCGGTCCCCGACTCACCGCTGCTCGACCGCCTGCTCGACACCGGCGCGATCCACCCGGTGCCGCTCGCCGGCCGGTTCAGCGCCGACGACGTCACGGTCGTCGTGCCGACGCTCGGTTCGCCGTCGCACCTGCCGGCCGACGCCCTCCTCGTCGACGACGGCAGCGACCCGCCCGTCGAGGGCGCGGCGGTGCGACTCGCGGTCAACGCCGGGCCCGCAGCCGCCCGCAACGCCGGTCTCGCCCACGTGACGACGCCGCTGGTCGCGTTCGTCGACGCCGACGTCGATCTGCCCGTCGGCTGGATCGAGCCGCTGCTCGGGCACTTCGACGACGACCGCGTCGCCCTCGTCGCGCCGCGCGTCGTGACGGCCGAACGACCGGGCTCGATCGCGCGCTACGAGCGAACCGGCTCACCACTCGACCTCGGCGCCGTGCCGGCGCGCGTCCGCGCCGGCACGCGTGTCTCGTACGTCCCCGCGGCCGCCCTCGTGTGCCGCGCCGACGCGGTGCGCGCCATCGGCGGGTTCGACGAGTCGCTGCGCGTCGGCGAGGACGTCGACCTCGCCTGGCGACTCGACGATGCGGGTTGGCGATGCCGGTACGACCCGTCGGTCGTCGTCGAACACGAACCGCGCCCGAGTTGGCGCGGGTGGTGGCGGCAGCGGGTCGGATACGGCTCGTCGGCGGGCCCGCTCGCCGTGCGCCACCCCGGCAAGCTCGCGCCACTGCGCATGAACGGCTGGAGCGTCGCCGCCTGGGCGGCGGTGGCGAGCGGGCACCCGGTCACGGGTGTCGCGATCGGTGCCGGCTCGGCTGCGGCGCTGGTCCCGAAGCTGCCCGACGTCCCGGCACGCGAGTCGTTCCGGCTGGCGGTGGTCGGCAACCTGCGCGCCGGCGAGCAGATCGCCGAGACCGTCCGCCGGGCCTGGTGGCCGATCGTCGCAGTGCTGGCGATCCGGTCCCGGACGGCCCGGCGCGTCCTGCTGGCGTCGTTCGTCGTCGCCCGTCGCCCCATCCGGGCGGCCGACGACGTCGCCTACTCGATCGGGCTCTGGCGCAGCCTGCGCGCGGCCCGCACCCTCGATCCGCTCGCGCCGGCGATCAGTTCGTGGCCGGGGCGTCGGAACGTGCGGCAACCGCCCGACGCAGCCGGTCGCTGATGTCGTCGCAGTCGTCGCACTCGCGCACGAAGCGGTAGGCGATGCAGCCGAGGCACACGGCGAACACCGCTTCGAGGGTCGCCGCGGCGAGCAACACGGCGACGACCACCACGGCGACGGGTGTCGCGCCGAGGAACCAGGCGATGGAGGCGGTGCCGCTGAAGGCCAGCCCGATGCCCTGTGCGAAGCGCTTCGGGGGGCCGGGCACGGCACGGTGCGCGCCGGGCACCCGGGGCGACACGACCCGGGTCACCAGCTGACCGAGCGGGCTGAACGTCGGCCCCGCGAGCACCCGCGCCAGGAACCCGTATGCGAGCGGGACCAACAGCCAGCCCTCGCGCCAGATCAGGAACGCGGCGGCCTGGACGACGACGCCCGCCGCCACGAGGCGGGCGGACGTCTCGTCGACCGGGTCGGGGAATCGGAACCAGGAGCGCGGGCGTGAAGTCACGCATCCGTAAACCTGATCTACCCGGTCGGGTATTCCCGGCGACCGTCAGCCGCTACCGTCCATCGACGTGTCGATCCGCCTGACCGTCGAACGCGAGCGCTGGTGGCACCACGTCACCGACGTCGCCGCCACCGTCGACGGGCTCGTCCCCGTCGTGAAGGGCAACGGCTACGGCTTCGGCCGGGCCGGGCTGGCCATCGCCGCCGCGAAGCTGAGCCCGCTCCTGGCAGTCGGCACCGTGCACGAGCTCGCCGGACTACCCGACGACGTCACGCCGGTCGTCCTGACACCGACGTTCGAACCCCCGGCATCGACCGACGCGGTCCTGACCGTCGGGTCGTCGGCGCACATCGCCGCGCTGCGGGGCTGGGGCGGCCCGGTGATCGTCAAGCTCGAGTCGTCGATGCACCGCTACGGCGGCGACATCGGCCTCGTCGCCGAGGCACAGCGCGCCAGGTTGCGCACCGTCGGCGTCGCGATCCATCCACCGCTGGCCGGGAGCGAGGACGACCACCGTGACGACATCGTCCGCCACCTCGACGAGATCGATCCGTCGCTCGACGTGTGGGTCAGCCACCTGTCGCCCGCGACCTACGAGACGCTGCCGACGTCGCACCGCTACAAGCTGCGCCTCGGCACCTACCTCTGGCACGGCGACCGCGAAGCACTCCACCTCGAGGCGCGCGTGCTCGACACCAAGCCGGCCCGTGTCGGCGAGCTCGCGGGCTACCGACGCACCAAGGTGCCCGGCGACGGGACCCTCGTCATGATCGGCGCCGGGTCCGCGAACGGCGTCACCGTCCTGCCACCGGACGGCCGCAGCCCGTTCCACTACCAGCGACGCCGCCTGCAGCTGCTCGAGCCACCCCACATGCACACGACGATGGCGTACGTCCCGGACTCGGCGCCGTGCCCCTATCCCGGCGACTGGGTCGACCTGCAGCGGCCGCTCACCACGACCGCCGTCGACGAGTTGCGCTGGATCTGAGCCGGCCGTGACCACCACGCCGACGGTCACGCCATCTGCCGGCGACGCTCACTCGTCGGTCGCGCCGTCGAGCCGCCTGCCCGGCCCCGACGTGACGCGGGCACTGGCGATGTTCGGCGTGATCGCCATGAACTACCACGGCTACCTGATCCTGCGCGGCGCGCCGCGGGAGGGCGGGTTCTGGTACGGCGTGTTCGATCCCTGGACCGGCCCGCTCTCGACCCGGTTCGCGGCGACGCTCGTCCTGGTCGCCGGGGTCGGCGTCACCCTGATGACCCGATCGGTGCGCGACGACCCGACCCGCCGCCGCGAGATGCGGTGGCGCCTCGTCCGGCGCGGGCTGCTGCTGTACGGCGTGGGGCTCGCGTTCGACATGATCTGGCCCGGGACGATCCTGCCGTTCTACGGGGCGATGTTCGTGCTCGCGGCAGTGCTGTTCACGCTGCCGACGATCGGCGTCGCCGGTGTCGGGGTGGCGGCCGCACTCACGGGCTGGGGCATTCGCTGGTGGCGGCTCGAACGCGAGCTCGACGGCCACGACACGAGCTGGCTCACCGACCCGGGCGGCCGATCACCACGTGGGCTCGCGCTCGACGTGTTCGTCAACGGCACCCACCCGCTCCTGCCCTGGCTCGCATTCTTCTGTGCCGGCATCGTGATCGGCCGCCGGCTCGGCCGGCCGCGTCGGTACGCACGCCTCGCCGGTGTCGGCCTGGCGATGTTCGTCGTCGCCCGCCTCGTCGCGGCGGCGGCCGGCGACGGGCCACGATCGGTCCTCCTGAGCGACGATCCCTTCGACCGGGGCATCGTCTACGTCGTCAGTGCGCTCGGCACGGCGTTGGTCGCGTTCGGGGCGATCAGCTGGTCGAGCGAGCGCCGCCCGGCATCGCCGGCGACCGATGCGCTGCGGCGCGCCGGTCAGGTGTCGCTCACCGTGTACCTCGGGCATGCGCTGGTGTTCAACCTGCTCGTCGACCGGTGGGGCGTGGTCGAGCCGACCGGCCTCGGCGTCGCCCTGGGCTTCGCGACGACGTACTGGCTGATCGCGACGGCCGTAGCGGTCGCGTGGCAGCGGCACCACGGCCGCGGACCGGCCGAGCAGGTCTACCGGCGGCTGACGAACTGAGGGCTCGTCACAACACCTCGGAGAACGTGGTGCACTGCTGCGGGTCACCGGTGCGGAACCCGCGGGTGAACCAGTCGACCCGCTGCGCCGACGAGCCGTGCGTCCACGATTCGGGGTCGACACGGCCGGTCGTCTGCTGCTGGATCGCGTCGTCGCCGACCGCGGATGCGGCGTTCAGCGCCTCGTCGATCTCGCCGGGGCGATCGAAGAGGTCACGGGCAGCGGCGTCGGATGCCCAGGCGCCGGCGAAGCAGTCGGCCTGGAGCTCGAGCGCGACCGAGTACTGGTTCGCCCGCGCCGGGTCACGCTGCTGCGCTTCGCGCATCTGGGCGTTGATGCCCAGCACGTTCTGGACGTGATGGCCGAACTCGTGGGCGACGATGTACTGCGCCGCCAGGTCACCGGTCGCGCCGAAGCGCTCCTGGAGCTGCACCAGGAAGTCGAGATCGAAGTACACGAGGTTGTCGAGCGGGCAGTAGAAGGGCCCGGTCTGCGACGAGGCACGGCCGCACCCCGTGTTCGTGGCGCCGGAGAAGAACACGGTCTGGGTGTCGACGTAGTCGACCCCGAACGACAGCGGCAGCTGGTCGATCCAGTAGTCGCTGACGTCGTTGGTCGCGCCGCACACGATCTGTTCGAGCTCGGTGCTGCACGCCTCGTCGTTCGACGAGGCCGAGTCGGTCTGCTCGGCGGTCGGGGTCCCCGACAGCGTCGAGCCGCCCGACAGGTCGCCGCCCAGCAGCTTCGGCAGGAAGAATGCCGCCGCGACGAGGAGCAGGACCATCAGACCGCCGCCGCCCTTCAGCAGCCCACCCGCGCCGCCCGCACCGCCCGGGATCGGCAGCCCGCCGCCACCTCCGCGCGTCCCGCCACCGAGTCCGCCCTTCAGCAGGTCGCCGAGCCCGCCCGACATCCCGCCCCCACCCTGGCCACGCCGGTCCTGGATGCGGGCGGCGTCGCGCGAACGGATCTTCGTCATGTGTCCCAGTCTGGCAAATCGACTGCCTCGACCGGCACGTTCACCGACAGCGGCGGTTCGGCCGGACGGCGACGACTCGGGACCGGTCGCGTGCGGCCGCGGCGACGCACCCCACGCCACCCGATCGCGCCCGCACCGATCAACGCCGCACGGTCACCGAGCCGGCTGGGCGTCACGCGCGCCGCGGCACCCTGACCGACCCGGGCGACGGCATCGATCTCCTCCTGCGCGGCGTTGAAGAACGTCGCCGCGAAGCTCTCGGCCACCCGACCGCCGACGACGACGAGATCGAGGTCGAGCGCGGAGCAGACCATGCCGGCGGCGCGGCCGACGAGGCGACCGGTACGTCGCATGATGTCCCACGTCGGTTCGTCGAGCCGGCGACCGGTGATCGCCTCGATCGCCAGCCCCGACGCCTCGGCGTCCAGGCAGCCGCGCGCGCCGCAATGACACCGCCGGCCGCCCGGCTCGACGATCGCATGACCGATCCGGCCGGCGTTGCCGGTTCGCCCGTCGAGCAGCTCGCCGTCGATGAGGAAGCCACCACCGATCGATGCCGAGACGACGATGGCGGCGAAGCTCGGCACACCCCGTGCCGCACCGAGCCACCCCTCGGCCAGCGCGAGCGCCTTGCCGTCGAGGTCGCCGTACACCGGCAGGCCGGTGAGCTCGTGCAGGTGCTCGGCGAGCGGGAACGAACGCCAGGCGGTGATGTGTGCCGGCGACACCGTGACGCAGTCGGGTTCGATCTCGCCGGCGCACGACACGCCGATCGCGCGCACGCGGACGTCGTGGTGCCGGGCCGCCTGGTCGCGCTGGTGCAGCACGACCGAGGCGAGCCCCGCGAAGTGCGACTGGGGGCCGACGTCGGCCTCGATCTCGATGATCGAGCGGTCGATCAGCTCGCCCCGGGTCGTGATCAGGCCGGCCGAGAACGCCGACTCGCCGACGTCGACGGCGAGGATCACGTCGCGAGTGGCCGTTCGGGAACGGCTCGGGTCGGTGTCGGGCATCGCACGGCACGCTAGTGGCGACCGGTCCTCCGCCCCTCGGTCGGCACGGTCGGCACGGTCGCCCCTCGGAGCGCCCGGCACCCCTCGACCACCTCGGATGGCCTGCCGACCGGATGGGGGTGGCCGAGAGCGGTAGCCTCACGCCTCGGCGGACCACCTGCTGGGAGACCGGTGTGCACACACCTGACGGTGACACGAGACTGCTGCGACGGACCGCCGTGATGACGGTCGTCGTCGGCGCGCTCGTGTGGTCGATCGCCGCCCGTCCGGCCGACGCCGCCCCGGGCGACCCGTCGTCGAGCAGTACGCCCTCGACGACGACCGGCCCGACCTCGACGACCACCAGCTCGACCTCGACGACCACCACCACGACCACCACCACGACCACGACCACCACCACGACGACCAGCTCGACCTCGACGACCACCACCACGAGCCCCACGACGACCAGCCCGACGACCACGGGCACGGGGCTGCCGGTGGGCACCTCGACGCCGACGACGCGCCCACCGGCGACCACCACGACCGTGGCGCCCCGCTCGACCGAGTGCGCCCCGCCCACGACGACCACGACCACCACCACGGTCCCCGAGTCGACCACGACCACCACCACGACGACCACCACGACCACGACGACGCTGCCCGAGTCGACCACCACCACCACGACCACCACCCTGCCGCCGTGCGCCACGACGACCACCACCGTCCCGGCGACGACGACCACGACCACGCTCCCGCCGGGACCGCCCACCGCGCTCGGCGTCGCGGCCCCGCAGCACCTGCAGGACATCCTGCTGACGATCCGGCTCGTCGAGTCCGGTGATCGCTACCAGGTGCCGCCGAACCGCGGCGGAGCGTCGGGCGCGTACCAGTACATCGACTCGACCTGGGCGAACTACGGCGGCTTCCCGAAGGCGTACCTGGCGCCGCCCCACATCCAGGACGAGCGGGCGCTCGCCCACGTCGAGGGCATCCTCGACACATGGGCGGGTGACGTCTCGATGGTGCCGGTCATCTGGTACTACCCGAAGGCGGCACGCGACCCTGCCCTGATGGACCAGGTCCCGCTCCCCCACGCCGGGAACCGGCTCACGGTGCGTGAGTACCAGCATCGCTGGCTCGACGTGCTCGCCTTCATCACCGGCAATCCGTCGTTCTACT
>JAUHYJ010000710.1 GCA_030425785.1 Acidimicrobiia bacterium
CGCCGGCTCGCACGGGTTCCTCGGCATGCAGATCCCCGAGGAGTACGGCGGCGGCGGTTCGTCCGACTTCCGTTTCAACCAGGTGATCGCCGAGGTGCTCGCGGAGCGCGGCATCGGCGGTGCGGGCCTCGGGCTGACGCTCCACAACGACGTCGCCACGCCGTACTTCACCGAGATCTGCAACGACGAACAGAAGCAGCGCTGGCTCCCCGGCATCGCGTCCGGCGAGCTGATCACCGGCATCGCGATGACGGAACCCGGCACCGGGTCCGACCTCGCCGGCGTCGCCACGACGGCCATTCGCGACGGTGACGAGTACGTCGTGAACGGTGCGAAGACGTTCATCACCAACGGCATCAACGCCGACGTCGTGATCACGGTCGCCAAGACCGATCCGGGCGAGCGCCATCAGGGCATGTCACTGCTGGTGCTCGAACGCGGCATGGAGGGCTTCGAGCGCGGCCGCAACCTCGACAAGATCGGCATGCACAGCAACGACACCGCCGAGCTGTTCTTCACCGACGTCCGGGTGCCGGCGGCCAACCTGCTGGGTGAGGAGGGCGCCGGCTTCCGCTACCTCACCGGCAACCTCGCCCAGGAGCGGCTGTCGATCGCGATCAGCGGGCTCGCGACCGCGAAGGCCGCCCTCGACTGGACGATCGAGTACGTCACCGAGCGCGAGGCGTTCGGGGTCGCCATCAGCTCGTTCCAGAACACCCGTTTCGTGCTCGCCGAGGTGCAGACCGAGGTCGACATCGTCCAGGCGTACGTCGACCAGTGCGTGCTCGCGCACAACCGCGGCGAGCTGTCGGCCGCCGACGCGGCAAAGGCCAAGTACTGGTGTACCGACCTGCAGAAGCGGGCGACCGACCGCTGCCTGCAGCTGTTCGGTGGGTACGGCTACATGCTCGAGTACCCGATCGCCCGCGCCTACGCCGACGCCCGCGTCACCAGCATCTACGGCGGCACCAACGAGGTGATGAAGACCATCATCGCCAAGTCGATGGGGATCTGAGTCAGACGCGGGCCGGCGCCCGTTCGTACTGGAGGACCCCGTCGGAGATGGGCGCCTCGGTCAAGAGTTCGATGTCGGCCCGGTAGTTCTGGTTCGCGACCCACGGTTCGCGATCGCCCTGCTTGGGGAGCATCGGTGCCATCCGGCGGATGTAGCCGGCCGAGAAGTCGTCGATCCACGGCCGCCGCGGCATGTCCCGTTCGGCGTCACCGAGCCGCGGCACGACGATGTCGGTGCCGGTCGCGGCCAGGTGATTCAGTACCCGGCACACCCAGCCGCACACGATGTCGGCTCGCAGCGTCCACGACGCGTTGACGTAGCCGAAGGTCGAGGCGAGGTTCGGGACGTCGGAGTACGCGACGCCCTTGTAGGTGACCGTCTCGCCGAAGTCGACCTCCTCGCCGTCGACCGTGAAGTCC
The DNA here is from genome assembly GCA_030425785.1 of Acidimicrobiia bacterium. GTDB lineage: Bacteria > Actinomycetota > Acidimicrobiia > Acidimicrobiales > Ilumatobacteraceae > Ilumatobacter. The sequence continues at coordinate 1,435 of JAUHYJ010000710.1, forward strand.
ATCTCGCCGAGCGTCACGAGTTGGAGGCCCGTCGCCGTCACGACGATGTCGGCGTCCAGGTGCTCGCCCGTGCTGAGTTGTATGCCGGTCTCGGTGAACGTGTCGATCGTGTCGGTGACCACCGACGCGGTGCCGGCGTTGAGCGCATCGAACAGATCGGCATCGGGGATCAGGCACAGCCGCTGATCCCACGGGTTGTAGGACGGCGTGAAGTGCTCGTCGATGACGTCGGTCGGCAGGTGCTTCTCGAGCTCCTTGCGGAGGCGGGCTTTCACCTTCTCCGGCTTGGTGCGGGTCTGGCGATAGAAGAACTGTCCGAGAGTCACGTTCTTCTTGCGCGTGAGGCGATAGGCGAGGTCGTCGGGCAGCACCTTGCGCAGCCCGTTCGCGAGCGCGTCGCGCGCCGGCCTCGACACGACGTACGTCGGCGAGCGCTGCAGCATCGTGACATGGCCGGCACCGCTGTGCGCGAGCGCCGGCACCAGGGTCATCGCCGTCGCCCCCGACCCGATGACCACGACGCGCTTGCCCTGGTAGTCGAGGTCGTCCGGCCACTCCTGCGGATGGACCAAGGTGCCGCCGTACCGGTCCTCTCCGGGGAAGTCGGGGCGGTAGCCGCCCCGGTACGAGTAGTACCCCGAGCACATGAACAGGAACGAGCAGGTGAAGGTGACGGTCTCACCGGTCGTGCCGTCGGTGCCCGTGAGGGTCCACCGGGCATCGTCGCTCGACCAGTCGGCCCGGTCGACGTGGGTGTCGAACCGGATGTACTGGGCGAGGTCGAACTCGTCGACCGTCTCACGCAGGTACTC
>JAUHYJ010000711.1 GCA_030425785.1 Acidimicrobiia bacterium
TTCAGGTGGTGCGGCGTTTGTAGCTGAGGCGGAGCTTGGTGCGGAAGGCGATGATGTCGCCGTCCTCGATCAGGACGTCCATCTCGACCACCTCGGCGACGCGGAGGTCCTCGTACGTGCCGGCCGCTTCGCGCACGGCATTGCGTGCGGCCTCCTCCCACGAGTCGCTGCTCGAGCCGATCAGCTCGATCACCTGGTACGTGCTTCCTCCGGTCACGATGCCTCCTTCACGATGCGTGCTGGCTGGGCGGCGGCGGTCGCCGCGCGGAACTTGGTCGAGAGCGTGAGCTCGGCGGTGAACTCGATCTGCCCGCTCGGCAGCACCCGGCAGCTGAGCCCGTGCACCTCGCCGACCCGGGCGTCGTCGTAGCGGTGGCACGCAGCGTCGACCACGCGCTCGGCGGCCTGACGCCACGACAGCCCCGTCGAGCGGTGGGTGGTGACGAGGTAGACGCTCTCGCTGCCACCCCGGATGAGTGGCGGTTCGTCCGACGCGAAGTCGGGCGACCGCTCCTGGTCGGTCATCGACGCGATCGCCGCCATGACGTCGTCGAGCAGGTGGGCGCGTCGGCGACGGCTGCCCCCCGAGCGATAGCTGGCCGGGTCGATCGGCTCGCCGAACCGCAGGCGCACCGGGTCGCGGAACGGGCGCGGCACGCTGGCGCCGATCGGCTGCACCCGTTCGGTGCCGACGATGCCGACCGGCACGATCGGTGCGCCGGTCATCATGGCGAGGTGAGCGACGCCGGTGTGCCCACGGTGGAGCATGCCGTCGCGTGACCGGGTGCCCTCGGGGTAGATGCCGACGAGCCGACCCTCGTCGAGCAGTTCGGCCGCGGTGGTGAGCGCCGCCATCGACGCCTTCTTCGCGTCGCGCTTGATCGGCACCATGCCGAACGCCGGGAAGAGGTAGCGCGTCGAGCGGCTGTCCATGTACTCGGCCTTGCCGAGGAAGATGACCGGACGCGGTGCCATCGCCATCACGAGGGGCGAGTCGAAGAACGATCGGTGGTTGGGGCTGAGGATCGCCGGGCCGTCGGACGGCACGTGCTCGATCCCCTCGACGCGGGCCCGGTAGAGGACCTTCATCGCCGGGCGGACGACGGCGCGGGCCGGTCGCGACAGCGTGCCGACGCGCGGTGCATCGTCGGTGCCCACCGCACGCACGCGTAGTGCCTGCAACCTCGACCCCCCGGTGGTTGCGATGCGCCAGTGTGGCACGTTTCGGTGACCGCCGACACAGCGACGGGCGTCGTCCGGCTCACCTACGCTGACGCGCGTGCCGACCCCGCAAGAGTTCGAGGCCGCCGGTCTCTACGACCCGACCGACGACTCGATCGTCGGCCGGCTCGACCTGCTGAACTGGCTCTCCGAGCACGGGTTCACGATCGACGAGATGCAGCACGCCGACGCCACCGGCGCACTCGGGGCGATGGCAGGCGATCGGGCGTTGGTGCCGGGCGAGCGTCGTACACGGGCCGAGGCGATCGAACGAACCGGGCTGGCACCGGACGTGTTCGATGCGTACTCGCGCGCCCTCGGCTTCGAGGCGGTCCAGGGTGCACCGGCGGGCGAGGTGGGCTACACCGACGACGAGATCGGCCTCTTCTCCGCGATCGAGCTGCTGTCGTCGATCTTCACCCCTGACGAGGCCGTCGCTCTCGTGCGGGTGATCGGCGGCGCCGTCGCGCGGATGGGGGAAGCGGCCGTCTCGTTGTTCCTCGTCGATGTCGAATCGCCGCACCTGATGGCGCGACGCAGCGAGCTCGAACTGGGCAAGTCCGTGTACGAGGCGGTACGGCTGGTCGACGGGTTGGCCGCACAGCTCGATCCGCTGCTGCGACGGCACGTGCTGCAGGCGATCGAGCGGACGCGGGCGACCACGATCGACGAAGTCGAGCGGTTCCAGTATCGGTACGCGGTCGGGTTCGTCGACCTGGTGGGGTACACCTCGCTGTCGGGTCATCTCACGGCGCAGGAGTTGGCGCACTTCATCGGGCGATTCGAGGGGCAGGCGCACGAGGTGGTGGCCGCCGCGGGTGCCAGGGTCGTCAAGCTGATCGGTGACGAGGTGATGTTCGTGGCCACCGACGCCGACGCAGCCTGCCGGGCCGGGCTGGCGCTGATCGAGGTGTTCGACGCCGACGACGGGGTGCAGCCGCGAGGCGGCATCGCCTACGGCAGCGTGGTGCTGCGCGGCGGCGATTACTACGGGTCGGTCGTCAATCTGGCGTCGC
>JAUHYJ010000712.1 GCA_030425785.1 Acidimicrobiia bacterium
GCACGGTTCTACGAACGCCTCGGTGATCACGCGGTCAACATCAGCCACCGCGTGATGTACATCGCGACCGGCGAGCTCCCCGAACACGGCCACGCCGGCCACGAGTTCGACGAATCCGGAGCCTGAACCCGGCGATGGACGTGCTCCTCACCGTCGTGGGGATCGCCATCGGTCTCGTCGTCGGCGTCGTCGTCGGCATCGCGTACGGCCGCCGTCGACGGCTCGGTGACGACGCACCCGCGGGTGACGTCGTCGGGGCCACGCCGACGCGGCGTCTGCAGGAGCCACCGGCAGCTCCGGATCACTCGGTCGAACTCCTCGATCACCACCGCGACGCGATCGTGCTCGCCAACGCGCGCGGTTCGATCGTGCACCGCAATGCTGCCGCCCGCCGGTTGCAGGGGACCCACGTGGGCGTCCTCGTCGACGAGGCGATCGACACCCACGTCGCCGACGCGCTGCGCGACGGTCACGCGGCGCGCACCATCGAGATGTACGGCCCGCCGAAGGTCGTGCTCGACGTCGCCGCCCATCGGCTGCACGACGGCGGCGTCGTCGTCTTCGTCGACGACATCTCCGAGCGTCGACGGGTCGATCAGGTCCGGACCGACTTCGTCGCCAACATCTCCCACGAGCTGAAGACGCCGATCGGGGCGATGGCGGTGCTCGCCGATGCCGTCGAGGGCGAGACCGATCTCGAGACGATCCACCGCGTCGTCGGGCGGATGATCGACGAGGCGCAGCGAGCGGCCCGGACCATCGACGACCTGATGGAGCTGTCGCGCATCGAGGTCGGCGGCGAACGCACCGTCGAACCGGTCGACGTGGCCGAGCTGCTCGCCGGCGCGACCGACCGGGTCACCGAGCTCGCGTCGCAGCGCGGCATCGGGGTGACGAACCTGACGCCGGTCGACCGGCTCGCGAGCCTGAGCATCGAGGGCGATCGCCGGCAGCTCGTGTCGGCGCTCGGCAACCTGGTGGAGAACGCCGTCAAGTACTCCGAGGAGGGCGGGCAGGTCCAGCTCCGCGTGCGCGCGGACGACGATGCCGTCGAGATCGCCGTCGTCGACCAGGGCGTCGGCATCCCGCAGCGCGATCTCGACCGCATCTTCGAGCGCTTCTACCGGGTCGATCGCGCCCGCAGCCGGGTCACCGGTGGGACCGGGCTCGGACTGTCGATCGTCCGCCACGTCGTCGAGCAGCACGGCGGCACGGTGCGGGTCGACTCGATCGAGGGCGAGGGCAGCACCTTCACGCTCCGGCTCCCGATGGCCCGCGACCGCCGCGGCGAGGTCGGCGATGCCGAGGACGAGTCGACCATCCGGACCGACATCGAGACGAACGAGGGGATCGCATGACCCAACCCACGATCTTCGTGGTCGAGGACGAGGCCAGCTTCGTCGACGCGCTCCAGATCGGGCTCAGCCGCGAGGGGTTCCACGTCGAGGTGGCCACCGACGGCGCCGAGGCGCTCGAACGCTTCGACGAGGTCGACCCCGACCTGGTCCTGCTCGACGTGATGCTGCCGCGAGTGTCGGGCGTCGACGTGTGCCGGCGGATCCGCCAGACGAGCGCGGTGCCGATCATCATGGTCACGGCGAAGTCGAGCGAGATCGACACGGTCGTGGGCCTCGAGGTCGGGGCCGACGACTACGTCACCAAGCCGTACCGTCTGCGCGAGCTCGTGGCGCGCATCAGGGCTCAGCTCCGTCGGACGGCGATGGACTCGACCGGTGAGCTCGAGCGGCCCGCCGATTCGGCGATCCGGGTCGGCGAGGTCAGCCTCGACGTCGACGAGCACCGGGTCACCGTCGGCGACGAGGAACTCAGCCTGCCGCTCAAGGAGTTCGAGGTCCTGCACCTGCTCCTCGCGAACGCCGGCCGCGTGCTCACCCGCGAGACACTGATCGACCGGGTGTGGGGGAGCGACTATGTCGGTGACACCAAGACCCTCGATGTCCACATCAAGCGCCTGCGCTCGAAGATCGAGATCGACCCCGGATCGCCGACGCGGATCGTGACGATCCGCGGGCTCGGCTACAAGTACGAACGGTCCTGACCCCGGTCCTCCTACGATCGGTCGGGTGACGGCCCGCTCCCGCTTCCAACAGCTGGCGTTCACGCACGCTGCGATGCTCGGCGGCGAGGCGGCGATGGTCGTGGCGCTCGCCGACTCGTTCTTCTTCGACGTCGACCCGGCAGGAGCGCGTTCCCGTGTCCTGGGGTTCCTGCTC
>JAUHYJ010000713.1 GCA_030425785.1 Acidimicrobiia bacterium
CACGGAGCGCTACCCGTCTGTGACCCGCGACGCCGAAGGCATGAGGCGGCTGTTCCGACAGTTCTCGGCTCCCGGCGGCATCCCGAGCCATGCGGCGCCTGAGACGCCGGGGTCGATCCACGAGGGCGGAGAGCTCGGGTACTCGCTCAGCCATGCCTATGGCGCGGCGTTCGACAACCCCGACCTCACCGTGTTCTGCGTCGTCGGCGACGGCGAGGCCGAGACGGGCCCGCTCGCCACGGGCTGGCACGGCAACAAGTTCGTGAACCCGGCCACCGACGGCGCGGTGCTGCCGATCCTGCACCTGAATGGCTGGAAGATCGCCAATCCGACGCTGTTGGCCCGCATCCCCGAGTCCGAGCTCGAGAGCCTGCTGCGCGGCTACGGCCACGATCCGATCCTCGTCTCGTTCGAGGCGACGGATGCCACAGAGGACGTGCACCGCCGGTTCGGCGTCGCGCTCGAATCGGCGCTCGATCGCATCGCCGACATCCAGACGGCGGCGCGGCGCGACGGCGCGACCGAGCGACCCGCGTGGCCGGCGATCGTGCTGAGGTCGCCGAAGGGGTGGACGGGACCTGTCGAGGTCGACGGGCTTCCCGTGGAAGGCACGTGGCGCGCCCATCAGGTTCCGCTGCCGTCGGCGCGCGACAGCGACGAGCACCTGCGGCAGCTGGCGGACTGGCTGCGGTCGTATCGACCCGACGAGCTCTTCGGCGACGACGGCGTTCCGCTGCGCGACACCGTGGCGCTGGCGCCCGGCGGCGACCGTCGTATGTCGGCGACGCCCCACGCGAACGGCGGTCTGCTGCGACGCGATCTCGACCTGCCCGACTTCCGCGATTTCGCCGTGACGGTGTCGTCGCCGGGCGCGGATGACGCGCAGGCCACCGCCGTGCTCGGCCGCTACCTCGCGGAGGTGATCCGCCGGAACCCCGAGACGTTCCGCCTGTTCGGGCCCGACGAGACGGCCTCCAACCGGCTCGCGCCGGCCGTGTACGACGTCACCGACAAGCAGTGGAACGCGCAGACGATCCCCCTCGACGAGCACCTCGCGCGCGCCGGTCGGGTGATGGAGGTGCTCAGCGAGCACCAGTGCCAGGGCTGGCTCGAGGGCTATCTGCTCACCGGACGTCACGGCGTCTTCAACAGCTACGAAGCCTTCATCCACATCGTCGACTCGATGTTCAACCAGCACGCCAAGTGGCTGGAGGCGTCGTCGCAGATCCCGTGGCGGGCGCCGATCGCCTCGCTGAACTACCTGCTGTCCAGTCACGTGTGGCGACAGGACCACAACGGGTTCACCCACCAGGACCCCGGTTTTCTCGACGTCGTCGTCAACAAGAGCGCCGACGTGGTGCGGGTGTACCTGCCGTTCGACGCGAACACCCTGCTGAGCACCTACGACCACTGCCTGAAGACCACGGGGTACATCAACGTCGTCGTCGCAGGCAAGCAGGACAGCCCGCAGTGGCTGTCGATGGACGAGGCGATCCTGCACTGCACGCGCGGTCTCGGCGCGCTCGCGTGGGCCGGGACCGAGAAAGACGGCGACCGGCCCGACGTCGTCCTCGCCGCGGCGGGTGACGTTCCCACGGAGGAGACGCTGGCGGCCGCGGCGATCCTGCGCGAACGCGCCCCCGACATCGCCACGCGCGTGATCAACGTCGTCGACCTGATGCGACTGCAGTCCGAGGACGCGCATCCGCACGGGCTGTCGGATGCCGACTTCGACGGACTATTCACCACCGACAGACCGATCATCTTCGCCTTCCACGGCTACCCGTGGCTCATCCACCGGTTGACGTACAAGCGCACGGGTCACGCCAACCTGCACGTGCGCGGGTACAAGGAGAAGGGGACGACCACCACGCCGTTCGACATGGTGATGCTCAACGACCTCGATCGCTTCCAGCTCGCCATCGACGCGCTCGACCGCGTGCCAGGCGCCGCAGAACGCCATGCGGTTCTGCGGCAGGAACTGCACGACCGCCGCATCGCCGCCCGTGCCTACACGCGCGAGCACGGCGAGGACGAGCCCGACATCGACGGCTGGCGCTGGCGCGGCTGATCACGCGCCGACGGCTGCGATCAGGCTGGCCGACGCGGCGCCGCGTGGGCGAGGATCCGCGGCCACACCGCGCAGATCGTGAGGGCCCCGGCGTTCTCGACCCGCACCACGCGCGACCCCGGGATGCGGCGGCGCAGCACCCACCCGTCGACGACGGGTC
>JAUHYJ010000714.1 GCA_030425785.1 Acidimicrobiia bacterium
ATCTGTCGGGGTCGGCGGACGAATGGCTGAAGGCGGCCCAGTTCCACGAGGGGTCGTGGTGGCCGCACTGGGAAGCCTGGCTGGCGAAACGCTCCGGCCCGCAGGTGCCCGCACGCGCGTTGGTGCTCGACACGGTCGCCGGTCCGCACGCGGGGCGCAGCGTCGTGCTCCGGACCGGTGCGACCACGATCGGGAGGAGTCGTCGCTGCGACGTCGCGATCGCCGACCCGACGATCTCGCGCCGGCAGGCGACGGTGGTGGTCGCCGCGGACGGGTCGGTCGCCGTCGTCGCCGAACGCGACACGGCGAACGCGACCGCCGTCGACGACGTCGCGCTCGCCGGTGGGGAGCGCGCCGAGCTTCCGCTCGGCGCCCGCCTCTCGGTCGGGGGGTCGGAGCTGGTCGTGCGCATCGTCGAGCGGCCCGAGCCCGCGTGGCCGCGCGACGGCAGCGTCGAGTTCCACCGCACGCCGTACCGCCCGCCGCTGGTTGACCCGGTCGAGGTCGCGCCGGTCGGCCCGATCCCGACCCGCCCCGAACCGCGGCGGCTGCAGCTCATCGCGGTGATCGCGCCGCTCGTCGCCGGCATCGGCATGTTCGCGATCGTCGGTCAGGCCCAGTTCCTGCTGTTCACGCTCATCTCGCCGGTCGTCGTGCTCGGCACCGCGATCGACGATCGCCGGACCGGCCGCCGCAGTCACGCTGCGTCCGTAGCGGCGTTCCGGTCGATGCTCGCCGCCCGTCGGGCCGAGTTCGAGCAGCTCGCGGAGCGGGAGCGGGCCGCACGTCATCGGGCCGCGCCCGACCTCGCCGACCTGATCCGGCGGGCGACGCATCGGTCCGTCGACCTGTGGGCGCGGGGGCGGTCGGCACCCGACGTTCTGCGCGTGCGCATCGGCCGAGGCGACGACCGCGCCGGGTTCTCGATCGAGCTCGAACGCGGAGGGGACGACGACCTCCGCACCGAGGCGCTCGCCGCACTCGCAGGCGCCGACCACATGGCCGGCGTACCCGTCGTCGTCGACCTGACCCGCGGGGTGTTCGGTGTGCACGGGCACGGTGAGCTGGTGGCCGGAACGGCCGCGGCCGTGCTCGCCCAGGTGGTCACCCTGCACAGCCCCGACGACGTCACGGTCGTGGCGGCCGTGTCACCCGACCGCGACCTCGACTGGATCAAGTGGCTACCGCACCTGCGCTCGGCCACCTCTCCCGTGAGCGGCGACCATCTCGCGACCGACGTCGCCGCGGCCGACGGTCTCGTCGAATCGCTGCTCGAGGTCGCCGCGTTCCGAGCCGCCGAGCGTCGCGACGCCGCGCGCAGCTGGCCGATGGTGGTGGCCGTGCTCGACGCGGCCGTCGGTGCCGATCCGGCGGCCGTCGCGCGCCTGCTCGACGTGGCGCCGGCCGCGTCGATCGCCGTGATCTGGCTCGCCGACGACGTCGCCGCCGTCCCGCGCCACGCCCGGCACGTGCTGCACGTCCATCACGACGTCGGTGCGCGGCCGCGCGGACGACTCTGGTCGACCGACCCCGACACGCCGGAGCGCCGGCTCGACGTCGAGCTCCTCCGCCGCGACGTGGCCGAGCGCGCGGCGCGAGCGCTGGCACCGGTGCGCGATGCGTCGGCGGCGACCCAGACCGGTGTGATCCCCCGCATCGCGCCCCTCGTCGACGTGCTCGGTGGTGACGCCGTCGACGGCCGCCTCGTCGCCGCCGGATGGACGCAGCGCCGACACGACGCGGCGCTGCCGTTCACGATCGGGTTCGACGCGCGTGGCCCACTCGAACTCGACCTCGTCGCCGACGGCCCGCACACCCTCATCGGCGGCACCTCGGGTGCCGGCAAGAGCGAACTGCTCCAGTCGATGGTCGCCTCGCTCGCCGTCGCCCACTCGCCCGAACGGCTGAACTTCCTCTTCGTCGACTACAAGGGCGGTGCCTCGTCGCAGGTGTTCGAGCGGTTGCCGCACACCGTCGGCACGGTCACCAACCTCACGGCCGACCTCGCTCGCCGCGCGCTGGTGTCGCTGCGCGCCGAGATCGACCGGCGGATGATCCTGCTCGACGGGCGTGCCAAGGATCTCGGCGAACTGCTCGACAGCGACCGCTCGTCGGCGCCACCGTCGCTGGTCATCGTGATCGACGAGTTCGCCACCCTCGTGAAGGAGGTGCCCGACTTCGTGACCGGTGTCGTCGACATCGCGCAACGCGGTCGCAGCCTCGGCATCCAC
>JAUHYJ010000715.1 GCA_030425785.1 Acidimicrobiia bacterium
GACATCGCCGGGGTGGGCGTCGCCCGACCGGACAAGGTGCTGTTCGACGGCGTGGCGCTCACGGTGTCGCGTGGCGACCGGGTCGCGCTCGTCGGCGTGAACGGGTCGGGCAAGACGACGTTGATGCGAATCCTGGCCGGCGACCTGACGACCGACCGGGGCGAGGTGCGGTTCGGTCGCGACGTGCGGATCGCAGCGCTCGACCAGGATCCCACGCTGCCGCCGGGGACGGTCGCCGACCATCTCGGTGACTCGTGGGAGGTCGCGGCCGTCGCCACGACGCTCGGGGTCCAGCCGCTGCTCGATCGACGGACCGACCAGCTGTCGGGCGGCCAGGCCAAGCGGGTCGCACTCGCCAAGGCGCTCGTCGGCGAGTTCGACCTCATCCTGCTGGACGAGCCGACGAACCACCTCGATCTCGAGGCGATCGAGTGGCTCGAGCGCCGGCTGGCGGCGACACGGGCGGCCTTGGTGGTGATCACCCATGACCGCCATCTCATGGACCGCCTGACGACCGCGCGCGGCGACGGGCGCGTCGTCGAGCTCGACCGCGGGCAGGCCCATGTGCACCGGGCGGCGGCGGGCTCGAGTGCGTACGGCGCGTACCTCGAGGGCCGTGCCGACCGTGCGGCCCGCGAGGAGCAGGCCGAGTCGACCCGCAAGATCCTCGCCCGGCGCGAGCTGGAGTGGTTGCGCCGCGGCGCTCCGGCTCGCTCGTCGAAGCCCAAGGCGAGGTTGCGGTCCGCCCCCGAGATCGTCGATGGCGGCCCCGCCGCCGGTGGTGTCCGCGACGACGACCTCCTGCTCGACGTCGGGACGACGCGGCTCGGCAACCAGGTCGTCGAGCTCGATCGCGTCGCCCAGCGCTTCGGCGACGTCACCGTGTTCGAGGACGTCGACCTCGCGATCGACCCCGGCGCCCGGCTCGGCGTCGTCGGCCCGAACGGTGCCGGCAAGTCGACACTGCTCGACATCATCGCCGGGCGGGCCGATCCGTCCGCGGGCGAGGTGCGCCGCGGTCGCACCGTCGTGGTCGGCTACGCCGATCAGCAGACGAGCGCACTCGACCCCGACGCGATCGTGCGCGAGATCGTCGCCGGGCCCTACCGGCAGCCCGATCACACCGACCGGGCGCTGCTCGAGCGGTTCTGGTTCGACGCGACCGCGCAGTACGCGCCGGTCCGCATGCTGTCGGGCGGCGAGCGTCGGCGGCTCCAGCTCGTCACGGTGCTGGCGGCCAAGCCGAACCTGCTCGTCCTCGACGAGCCGACGAACGACCTCGACCTCGACACGCTGCGTGCGCTCGAGGGGTTCCTCGACGACTGGCCCGGCGCGCTCGTCGTCGCCAGCCACGACCGGACATTCCTCGACCGCACGGTCGACCACGTGCTCGCGATCGAGGCGGGCGGTCGGGTCGAGCGGGTCCGCGGTGGCGTCGCCGGCTGGTTGGCGCAGCGCGCCGAACGGGTCGCGACGAGCACCGGTGACTCCACGTCGTCGACACCGCGCGGCGACACCCGCCCGACCAAGCCGTCGGGCCCGAGTCGGTCGACGCTCGGCCGCCGGGTTCGCGAGACCGAGCAGTCGATGACCAAGGTGCAGCGCCGCATCGATCGGCTGCAGACCGACCTCGACGCGACGACCGATCACGCCGAGCTCGCGCGCATCGGCGGCGAGCTCGCATCGGCGCAGGCCGAGCTCAGCGACCTGGAGGATCGCTGGCTCGAGCTGTCCGAGTCACTCGGCTGAGTCGACGTCGGCGCCGTCGTTCCGGCGCGACGCCCACAGCGTGGCGGCGAGGACCACGAGCACCGCCAGCCGCCACGGCAGATCACCGAGCCACGTGTACCACGTCGTCCCGGTCCGGAGCGGTACCTCGCGTCGGATGACCGCCTGCTCGCTCACCGAGGTGCGGTCGTACACGCTGCCGTCGGGGGCGACGAAGGCCGAGAAGCCGGTCGGCGAGACCTGGACGACCCACCGGCCGGTTTCGGCGGCCCGCAGCCGGCTCGCCGCGATCTGCTGTGTCTGCAGGATCGTCCAGGTGTAGCTGGCGCCGTTGGTCGGGTTGATCAAGACGTCCGCATCGGCCGCCGCGCGGGCCCGGTCGCCGAAGAAGACCTCCCACGAGATCATCGGACCGAGCGTGACGGGGCCGTCGTTGCGGGACACCACCAGACGGGCCGGTTCGCGGCCGCGCGTCGCGTCTGATGCCACGTTCTCGAGCGGC
>JAUHYJ010000062.1 GCA_030425785.1 Acidimicrobiia bacterium
TCAGCAGGCTCATCGTCCAGAAGTGCATGGCCTTCTCCCCGCCCCTCATCCGCACGTCAGATCCACCTGGCACCGCTGCCCGTCGGGGCAGTCCATGTCGTCGCTGCACGAGGTCAGCCCGTCGATGGCCACGTCGAGCACGCCCACCGACTGCACCGCCAGCTCGACGCAGCCCACCGCCGTGTCGACCGCCTCGCCCGACCGCCGCGTCAGCACCACCGTCGGGAAGCCCGAGAAGCCCTGGTCGATCATCGCCGAGCACTGCAGCGGCTTCATCGACGACCGCGGGTACACCACCACCGACGGGTCACCCGCCGACCAGACGACCTCGCCGCTCGCGTCGACGACGACCACCGCGCCGGCGTGCACCGACTCGTCGAAGCCCGACCGGTCGGTGATCGCGACCGGGACGAACGCGTCCGGGGTCATCGCTCGCTCACGGTCGCGGATCGATCGGTCGTCGGCGGCCTGGCACGCGCACCTCGGTCAGGTGGCTCTGGACCACCTCGTGGCGCTCGCCCCACTCGCCCACGATGGCCTGCAGCATCGCCGCCGCCGGGAGCGCCAGCACAGCCCCCGCCGCGCCGAGCAGCGCGAAGCCACCGAGTGCGGCGCCGAACGCGACCGCCGGGTGCAGCTCCATCGTGCGGGCGGTGATGCGCGGCGCGAAGAAGTAGTTCTCGACCTGCTGGTACACCACGATCGCGATCAGGACGACGAGGGCCGTCGGTGCCGAGTCGAGGAAGGCGATCAGGACCGGCAACACCCCGGCGATGTAGGTGCCGACGACCGGCAGGAACTGGCTGACCAGGCCCACCCACAACGCGAGCGGGATGGGCGCCTGGATGCCCGCCGCCTGGAAGACGACCCAGTGGAACAGGGCCGAGATGAGCGCCAGCAGGGCCCGCGAGTACAGGTAGCCGCCGGTCTTCGTGATCGCGAGCTCCCAGACGGCCAGCACCTGCCGCTGTCGATCGGGTCGCAGGCGCGAACAGATCGCTCGCCGCAGCCGCGGCCCGTCGGCGACCAGGTAGTAGGTGAACAGGAGGACGGACAGCGCCTGCACGAGCCAGCTCAGCGCCTGCAGCGACAGGGTCACCACGTTGTCGCGCTGGGCGACGATGAACTCCTGCACGGGGCCGTCGGGATCGTTGAACTCGTCGACGACCTCCTGCGGGTCGAGTGACGTGCCGAAGGTGTCGTTGAACCGATCGACCGTGTCGACGATGTACGTCTCGGAGTTCTCGAGCAGGTCGACGACCTGCGAGGTGACGAGGGCACCGATCGCACCGACGAACGCGCCGGCGGCGAGCATCACCCCGAACAGGATCGCCGCCGTCGCCCGCCCGCGCCGCCAACCGCGAGCGGCGAGACGATTCACGCCGGGCTCGATCGCCAACGCGAGGAACAGGGCGATGACCACGAGCAGCGTCAGCCCGGCGAGCCGGAACCAGAGGTGCCGGACGAGCGCCACCACCATGTACCCGAACCAGAAGATGGCGATCGCGCGGATGAGCCATGCCGGGACGCGGCCGTCGGGGGCCAACGTCACGGCTGCGTCGGCCAGCTCGTCCTCCGACGGCGTCGTCGCCGACACGTCGACGACCTCGCGCTCGGCCTGCCCCGATGGGCTCGTGCCGTCGTCCGGCTCGTCGCTCGCCACGGCGCCGAGCGTAGTGGGCGGCTCGTGTCCGGCCGGGATACACCCCACGACACATCTGGCCACCCACCTGGCCACCCACCTGGCCCGTCGTGCGGCACCGTGTCGCAGCGGTCGTGTCAGGATGGAGGCGTGATCGATGCGCTGCGCGACCAGATCGCCGCGAGGGTGCGGGCCAGTGTTGCCGGGCCGTCGGACACCGCGGCGGCGCGGCGGGCCGAGCTGTTCGACTCACCGGGTGAACGCTGGTTCGACGACGACGCGCCGATCCGGCGTGTCCACGCGGACAGCGCGATGTTCGTCGGCGGGCTGCGGGCGCTGCTGCTGCAGTCGCTGCATCCGCTCGCGATGGCCGGCGTCGCCGAACACAGCGACTACCGCGACGACCCGTGGGGGCGACTGCAGCGCACCGCCGACTTCCTGGCCGCCACGTCGTTCGGGCCGGCGCTCGAGGCCGAGCGAGCCGTCGCGGTCGTGCGTCGCGTCCACGAGTGGGTCGTCGGCGTCGCACCGGACGGGCGTCCCTACGCCGCCAACGATCCCCATCTGCTCCGGTGGGTCCACCTCGCCGAGGTCGACAGCTTCCTCACCGCCCACCGCCGGTACGGCGCCGAACCGCTCGACGACGCCGACGCCGACCGGTACGTCGCCGACACCGCCGTCGTCGCACGCCACCTCGGGGTGCCCGCCCCACCGACGTCGACGCGGGGTCTGCGCGATCAGTTGCGCTCGTTCCGGCCCGAGCTCCGGGGGACGCCTGCGGCGCGCGACGCCGCTCGCTACCTGCTGCTGCGACCGCCCATGCACCCGGCGGCACGCGGGCCGTACGCCGTGCTGTCGGCCGCGGCCGTGGCGCTGCTCCCCCGCTGGGCGCGGGCGCCGTTGCGGTTGCCGTACCTGCCGGTGTTCGAAGCGGTCGCGGTGCGACCGGCCGGCGACGCGCTCACCACGACGCTGCGGTGGGCGCTCAGCCCGACGGACTGACCGTCGACGCAAGCGCCGACGCGAGCGCCGGCGCCAGGTCGCCGGGGCCGACGACGTGGACCCGCTCGAGCTCGAGCCAGCCGGCCAGGTCGGAGAGCTCGGCGGCGAGTTCGTGGGCGACGTCGTCGGCATCGATGCCGATCTCGCCCCACGCGCTCTGGACGAGCAGCGTCGAGGCCGCCCGGTCGGCCTTGAGGTCGACCCGGGCGACCAGCTCGTCGCCGAGCAGGAACGGCAGCACGTAGTACCCCCACCGCCGCTTGGCCTTCGGGACGTAGATCTCGATCCGGTAGTGGAAGCCGAACAGCCGCTCGGCGCGCTCGCGGTTCCACACGACCGGATCGAACGGCGACAGCACCGCACGTGCGGTGATGCGGCGCGGCACCGTCGCGTCGGGATGCATGAACGCCGCCTTGGTCCAGCCCTCGACCTCGACCGGCCACAGCCGGCCCTCGTCGACGAGCTCGTCGACGAGCTCGCGGACGTGGGTGTGGCGGTGGTAGTCGGCGAGGTCGGACATCGTCGCGACGCCGTACGAACGGGCCGCCATCTCGAGCAGCTGCTTGCGCGCCTCGCGTTCGGATGGGGTGGGGTGGGCCAGTGCGTCGGCCGGGAGGACGCGCTCGGCCACGTCGTACACGCGTGCGAAGTCGTTCTGGCGTCGGTAGGCCGCGACCCGCCCGAAGTCGAACAGGATCTCGAGCGCGACCTTGGCGTCGTCGTAGTCCCACCACGGGCCCTTCTTGCCGTCGCGCTCGCTCAGGTCGGACGCGACCAGCGGACCGGTGTCGCGCACGATGCCGTACACCTCCTCGACGAAGTCGGCGCGATCGCGGCTGAAGCTGCGGAACGAGCCCCAGCGGCGCGGCCGCTCCATCGACCATCGGTAGAGGTGATGGTGTGCGGTCGGGACATGGGACGCCTCGTGGACCCAGTACTCGAACAGTTCGCCGTCGCGGGTCGCGTCCCAGATCAGCGAGCGCGGGTGCGGCCCGAGCCGCGAGAACAGCGGCAGCTCCTGGCTGCGGACCAGCACGTTGACGGAGTCGATCTGGATGAGGCCCATCCGGTCGAGGACGCGCCGCAGGTGGCGGCGGTCGATGCGCCCCGCGGGCCGAGGATCGGCGAACCCCTGCGCGCCGAGCGCCATCCGCCGCGCCTGCGACAGCGACAACCGACGAGTCACCGCGAGCTCACCACGACGAGATCACCACCACGACAAGATCACCACGAGATCAACTCTCGCACGCCGGTGTCACAACGATCAGACCCGTCGCCCCGTCGCACCACGACAACGCGTCGAACGGGGAATCATCGATACTCAGGGCGAGCTCATTCGTCCGAGTGCAAAGGCGCAACGAGCCCTCTCGACCTTTGGGTCGAGAGCGGCGAGGTGCAACGCAGCAATCGGGCGAATCAGTCGGCCTGAGCGGGTCAGTCGTCGTGTTGGGTGACGGTGACGGAGTGGATGACGACATCGGTCTTCGGGCGGTCGCCGCCCCCGGTCGGCACGCGCTGCATCTCGTCGAGGACGTCGAGGCCCTTCACGATCTTGCCGAACAGGCTGTACTGCGGCGGCAGGCCGGCGCCGTTCGGGCCCGAGATCAGGAAGAACTGCGAGCCGTTGGTGTTCGGGCCGGCGTTCGCCATCGCGACCGAACCGATCTCGTACTGGCCGGGCTTGGGCAGCTCGTCGTCGAAGCGGTAACCGGGGCCGCCACGGCCGGTGCCGGTGGGGTCGCCGCCCTGACACACGAAACCGTTGATGATGCGGTGGAAGATGACGCCGTCGTAGTAGTGGTTGAGCGCGAGGAACACGAAGTTGTTCACCGTCTTCGGCGCCGCGATCGGATCGAGTGCGATCACGAGCTCGCCCATCGAGGTCGACATCGTGGCCGTGTACCGCTTGTCGGGGTCGATCCCCATCTCGGGCGGCTCGCCGAACTGCTGCTGCTTGGGCGCGGAACCATCGAACGGGGGAAACGGAGTAGCCATGCAGGGCACCCTACCGACGACGTCGCTGCGTGCAGATACGGTCGGGCAATGCGTTCTCCCCTGCGTCACGGTGTGTCCGTCCCGCCCTTCGCCGAGCTGAGCGAGCCCGCCGTCGTCGCCGACCTGGCCGTGCGCGCCGAGCGTGCCGGTTGGGACGGCTGCTTCGTCTGGGACCATCTGATGCGCGACGCGGACGAGACCGAGATCATCGGGAGCACCTCGGTCACCCTGGCCGCGATCGCGTCCGCCACGCGAACGATCCGGTTCGGGGCGATGGTGACGCCGGTGACCCGCCGCCGTCCGCAGGTGCTGTCGCGTGAGCTGACGGCGCTCGACCGACTGAGCGGCGGTCGCCTGATCGTCGGGCTCGGGCTCGGCGTCGACCGGGGTGGCGAACTGTCGAAGTTCGGCGAGGCCACCGAGCCGCGCGAGCTCGGACGGCGACTCGACGCCGGTGCCGAGTTCCTGGTGCAGGCCTGGAGCGGCGAGTGGTTCGAGCGCGCCGACGGACCGTTCGCGCACGGGCCGGTGCGGTTCCTGCCGCGCCCCGTCCAGCGGCCACACCCGCCGATCTGGTTCGCGGCGCGGGGCACGGCGAACAAGCCCGTGCGGCGTGCGATCCGACTCGGACAGGGGCTCGACCTGGTCGGGGTGACGCCCGACCGCGTGCACGAGGTGGCCGAGCTCGTCGCAACCGAGCGCGCCGACGGACTGAACGGCTTCGACCTCGTCTGCCCGGTCACACTCGGCAGCGGTGACCCCGACGAATGGCGTGGCACGCCGGCGACCTGGTTGATGCACGAGTACCCGTCGCCGCCCGACCTCGCAGCGATCGAGCGGGCGATCGACGACGGACCGCCGCGCTGACACCGGTCGGGCGTGAGTCGGAGGTGAGCCGGACGCGCGGGCGGGCACCCGCGTAGAGTCGCCCGACATGGCCGTCTCCGCCTCGCTCCGCCGTCGGCTCGACTGGGCCGACACCGACGCCGCCGGGTACTGGCACCACTCGACGTTCTGGACGTACGCCGAGGCGGGCGAGGCCGAGCTGATGCGAGCGCTCGGTCTGACCGAGCTGACCTTCGGGTTCACCCCGCGGCGCTCGGTGACCGCCGAGTTCGAGCGACCGATCTACTTCGACGACGAGGTGACGATCACCTGCGAGGTCGCGTCGGTCGGGCGGACCTCGGCGGTGTACCGCATCACGCTCGACGTCGCCGCCGGGCGCGCCGCCACCGGTGAGATGACCGTGGTGCTGATCGGCGACGACGGCCGTCCGCGACCCTGGCCCGACGAGGCCAGGGCTCTGCTCACGGGGTGACCGTGACGCCGTGCCAGAACGCCATCCGGCCGTCGATCTCGGCCGCGGCGTCCTTCGGCGCCGGGTAGAACCAGGCAGCGTTCGGGTTGCGCTCGCCGTCGACGACCACGTCGAAGTAGCTCGCCGTGCCCTTCCACGGGCAGACCGACGTGTGGTCGGACGCGATGAGGAGGTCGCTGCGCACCGAGTCGAGCGGGAAGTAGTGGTTGCCCTCGACGACGACCGTGTCGTCGCTCTCGGCGATCACCGTGTCGTGCCACGTCGCGGTTGCCATGACGTGGTCAACCACGCACGTCGACACCCTGTTCCCGGATCGCCACGGGCGCGGCGAGCGTGGCCGGGCGACGACGGGCGGAGCCCCATGCTCCTCATCGCCGACCGGCCACACCGCTGGGCCGACTACGACGTCTGGTCGCCGCTGCCGACGATCTCCGGCTCGAGGGCCGGCACCTCGACGTCCGAGCCGAGCACCCACGTCGTGCTGCCGCCCCAGCAGACCGCCGAGTCGTCGACGAGCACGGCGCACCCGTAGGCGCCGCCCATCTCGATCTGACGGATGTCGGTGTCGATGCCGGTCACCGCCACCGGTGTGAGCTCGCCCGGGTTCGGGGTCGTCGAGCCCGTGCCGGCCTGGCCGAACGTGTTCGCGCCCCAACAGCGGGCGGTCGCGTCGGCGAGGAGTGCGCAGCTCGTGGTCCCGCCGGTGTCGACGTCGGTCGCCGTCGAGATGCCCGCGACCGTGACCGGGGTCTGACTGTTCGTCCCGTTGCCGTCGCCGAGCTGGCCGTTCGCACCGCCACCCCAGCACTGGACGCTGCCGCCGGCGAGGACGGCGCAGGTGTGCCCGGCCGTGCCGTCGGCCGCCGAGATGTCGACCGCGTCCGAGATCCCGGTGACCGCGGCCGGCGTCGCGACGCCGCTGCCGCCGGTGAGGCTGCTGTTGCCCCAGCACCACACACTGCCGTCGGCGAGGCGGGCGCACGACACCGTGCTGCCGGCCTCGATCTGGTCGACGGCGACCCCGGCCGGCAGGCCGGTGACCTCGACCGGAGTCGGGTACTCGCCGATCGCTGCGGCACCCGGGCCGAGCTGGCCGACGGTCTGGTTGCCCCAGCACCACACGGTGTCCCCGAGCTGGTCGGCATCGGCGCCGTCGGTGATGGCACACGTGTGCCGGTAGCCGGCGTCGATGTCGGTGACACCGGTGAGGTTCTGCACCGCCACCGGGCTGAGCCGGTCGCCGTTGCCCGACACGTCACCCGATGTGGTGCCGTCGCCGAGCTGGCCCTCGCTGTTCTGACCCCAGCACCGCGCCGTCCCGTCGGGCAGAACAGCGCACGAGTGGTCGACGCCCGAGGACAGCACGGTGGCCGACGTGATCTCGGTCGGCCGGGGCTCGAACCGGCGGTCGGCGGTGCCGTCGCCGAGCTGGCGCTGGTCACCCCAGCACCACACCGCGCCGTCGTTCATCAGGGCGCAGTTCTGGTTGTTCCCGCTCGCCAGCTCGTCGATGCCGAGCAGACCGACGCGCGGCACGTAGCCGTTGGCGTCGACGATGACATCGGTGGTGGCGAAGGCGTAGATGCAGATCTGGCCCTGACCGTCGAGGGTGACCTTCGACAGCACCCCGTTCGGCTGGACCTGCCCGGGTGCGTAGTTGACGTTGCTCGCCTGCGGACGTGGCGCGTCGCACGGCCACACGGTGAGGAACCCGGGGCCTTCGGCGTTGAGCGCCGTGACGTTGAGGTACGCCGCCGTCGCGTCGGCCGGGATGTTGCACCGCCCGGCGATGTCGATCGCATAGGTGTCGCCGGCGGCGATCTTGCCCTCGCCTTCGAACAGCCCGTCGAACGTGACCCCGTTCGAACGGGTGTCGGCGCAGCGTGCCGGCTCGATCGGGACGCGGCCGCCGCCCGGCGGGAGGTAGCCCGCGATGTCGGCGATGATGTCGGCCGCGGCGTAGGTGTAGATGCAGACGTGGCCGTCGTCCGACACGGTGGCGAGCACGGCGTTCGGCGTGATGTCGCCGGCGAAGTAGTTCACGTTCGATGTCGTCGGCACGTCGTCGCTGCACGGGAAGACGGTGAGGAACCCCTCCCCGCCCGGCAGGATCGCCGTGACGTTCAGGTAGACGGCTTCGGCGCCGTCGGGGGCGCCGCCTCGGTCCCAGACGCGGAACTTCACGATCTCGCCGGCGTCGGCACGGCCGATCGCGTTCGATTCACCGTCGACGGTCGAGTAGAGCGGACCGCTGCGGGTCTCGAGCAGCCGCGCGGGCGGGAGCGGCACAGGTGATCCGGCGATCGGGACGTAGCCGGACACGTCGACGACGATGTCGGTCTCGGCGTACGAATAGAGGCACACCTCGCCATTGTCGGACAGCTGGGCGAGCACGCTGTTGGGGGCGACGTCGCCGGCGAAGAAGTTCACGTTCGACGCGTTCGGCACGGTCGCGGTGCACGGGTACACCGTGATGAAGCCCTCGGCGCTCGGGTTCACCGCCGTCACGTTCAGCATGACCGCCTGCGCGTCGGGTGCGACACCACCGCGCCCGGCCACGTCGAGCACGTACGGCGTGCGGGCGGCGATCCGGCCGACGCCTTCGTCCTGGCCGTCGATCGTCTCGTCGTTGGGTCCGGTGCGGGTCTCCATCAGTCGCGCCGGCACCAGCGGCACGATGTTCACGTCGGCGGCGGCGCTCACCGACGGGGTGGGCGCGAACGCGATGGACAAGGTCGACGTCGCCAGCAGCGTCAGGGCGGTGGCGAGGCGTCGGCGCAGCGAAACTGGCCGGGACATGGGGCTCCTCTCGTTGTGGACGACCCGCGAGGGGTCGCGACGCAACGTACGAAGCCGCTCTCAACAGACGCTCAACGCCGGTCACGAGCCGGGCGAGAGGCGGTCACGACGATCCGAGTCCGCTCGATCCGACGACGAGTGGCGCCGCCGACGCGACGTGCGGGTTCGTGCCCGGCGTCAGCGTCCCGAGCTCGTTGTTCGAGTTGAACTCGAGCAACCGCGCCGGCACCAACCACACCAGATCTGACGTCGGCGCAGCGGCCGCCCGATCAGCCGGGGCACCACCACCGCCATCACCGACGCGAGCACCAGCGCCACGACGGCAACAAGCCCACGACGAGCGGGCGGCACGGATGTCGATGCGACACGGCGATGTCAGTCGACGATCCCGAGGCCGCTCGAGCCCACCACGATCGGGGTCGCGGACGGCTGCCGCCCGGGGGTCAGCGCCCCGAGCTCCTTGTCGCTGTTCTGGCCGAAGCAGACGACGCTGGTGTCGTCGAGCACGGCGCACGTGGTGCGTCCTCCGGTCGAGGTCTCGATGCGAGCGACCGACCCGTCGATGACGTCGACCGTGATCGGCGTCAGTTCGTCGTCCGTGTCGACGGTGCCGTTGCCGACCTCGCCGTCGGAGTTCTCACCCCAGCACTCGGCCGTGCCGTCGGAGATGGTGGCGCACGTCGTCGTGAAGCCGGCGCTGATCCCGACCACGTCGTCGAGCCCGCCGACGGTCTCGGGCACCGAGGTGCTGCCGGCACCACCGCCGTTGCCGAGGTCGTTCAACGTGCCCCAACACTGCACGGTGCCACTGTCGATGCGCGCGCAGGTGTGGTTCTGGCCGGCGCTGATCTCGACCGCGTCGGCGAGTCCGACCACGGCGACGGGCGACGTCGCCTGGCCACCGGGGTTGCCGAGCTGGCCGACCGTGTTGCGGCCCCAGCACGTCGCGGTGCCGTCGTCCATGACGGCACAGGTGTGGCGCTGACCGGCGTCGATCGCGACCGGCGTCAGGCCGCCCGGGAAGCCGGTCACCTGCACCGGGACGTTCGAGTCGTCGTTGGTGCCGTCGCCGAGCTGACCGTCGGGGTTGATGCCCCAACACCAGACCTCGCCGTTGGTACGCAACGCGCAGGTGTGGCGGTAGCCGACCGTGATCTGCTCGACGTTCGTGAGCCCGGGCACGGGGGTCGGCGAGACGCGCTCGTCGACGGTGGTGCCGTCGCCGATCTGGCCCTCGCGGTTGCGCCCCCAGCACGAGACCGTGCCGTCGGTCTCGAGTCCGCACGTGAAGTCCACGCCGGCCTCGACCTGGGTGGCCGTGAAGTCGGGGATCGTCACGGGGAGCAGGCTGTTCGTGCCGGCGATGTCGACGTCGCCGACGCCGAGCTCGCCCCAGATGTATTCGCCCCAGCAGGTGACGCCGCCCTCGTCGTCGAGTGCGCACGAATGGGCGTTGCCGACCGAGACGTCGACGAGGCCTTTGACGGAGGGTTGTGGTACTTCGCCGGCGACGTCGACCACGAGGTGCGACGCGGCGAAGGTGTAGAGGCAGACCTTGCCGTCTTCGCCGATCTTGGCGAGCACCGAGTTCGGTGACACGTCACCGGGCACGTAGTTGACGTTCGACGTCAACGGACGCTCCTCACCGCACGGGTACACGGTGACGAACCCGAACCCGTCGGGGTCGACCGCGGTGACGTTCAAGAACACCGCCGACGCGTCGTCGGGCACCCCACCACGACCGGCGACGGTCAACTCGACGGTGTCCATCGCGCCCTGCTTGCCGATCCCTTCGAACAAACCGTCGACCGTCTCGAAGTCCGCGCCCTCACGGGTCTCGAGGATCCGGGCCGGCACCACGGTGCCGGGCGTACGACCCTCGGGCACATACCCGTTCACGTCCGCGATCAGATGCGTGGCCGCGAGCGTGTAGATGCAGACCTTGCCGTCGGGGTCGAGCTTCGCGAGCACCGCGTTCGGCACCACATCACCGGGCACGTAGTTCACGTTCGACGCCAACGGCCGCGACTCGTTGCACGGATACACGGTCAAGAACCCAGCGGCGTCGGGGAACACCGCGGTCAAGTTCAAGAACACACCATCCGCGTTCGCCGGGACACCACCGCGCCCGGCCACGTCGAGCTCGAGCGTCGACCCCGCTGCGCGCCGCCCGATCGCTTCGAACTCACCGTCGACGGTCTCCTGGCCCGGCTCGTCACGGGTCTCCAAGATGCGCGACGGGTTCACCGACTCCGGGCTCCCACCGAGC
>JAUHYJ010000716.1 GCA_030425785.1 Acidimicrobiia bacterium
GTCGTCGTGGGCCGGCGCGGACGAGTTGCGACGGAGGCCGAACAGGATCGCGGCCGTGACGATCGCGAACACCACGACGCCCAGGGCCAGCATGAGCCACCAGAGGTCGGCGATGGCATCAGCATCGCGACCACTCGGCGACAACGGTCCGGACACACGATCGACCCCCACCTCGTCCGGCTACCCGCGCTGACCTCGACCGAAACGTCCCGCCCGTGCGACGGCGGTTTCGATCGTCGGCGCGTCGGGTATGGACCCGCCGTGCATCGGGGTCACGAAGCAACGCCGCGGCCGTGTCCGCAGTCGGACGAGCAATCGGACGAACGGATCCTGCGCGGGCGGTGCTCGCCATGACCGCCGATCTCGACCTGCTCGACGTCATGATCCGTCTCGGTACGGCTGCCGGACTGGGCAGCGTGCTGGGGCTCGAGCGCGAGTACGACGGCCAGGAGGCGGGCTTCCGCACGCACCTGCTCGTGGTCATGGGCTCGGCCCTCTTCGCCGTGGTGTCGGTCGGGGCGTTCGACGCCTTCATCGGTGAGCGCAACTCGACCAACGTCACGGTCGACGTCACCCGCATCGCCGCCTACGTGGCGCCGGGCGTCGGCTTCATCGGCGGCGGTGCGATCCTGAAGTACGGCGGCAAGGTCACCGGCATCACGACGGCCGCCTCGCTCTGGACGGCTGCGGCCGTCGGCGTCGCGAGCGGCCTCGGCTTCTGGACGGCCGCGTTGGTCACGACCGCGATCGCGGTGCTGGCGCTGCAGTTCCTCAAGCCGATCGGCAATGCGGCCGCCCGGTTCGGTCGTCGCCGACATGCGGCGCTCGCCATCCGCGTCGACGCCGGCGCAGGCCCCGACCTGGTCGGGGCCGTGCTCGCAGAACTCGCCGACGTCGACGTGCGGCTGGTTCGCTTCGGGCTCGGGCCCGGCGACGACGCCGAGATCACCCTCGACGCGTGGGACCAGCCGGAGCGCCTGCGCGACCCCGAGTTGCTCGGCCGACTCGCTGCGCTGCCCGGCGTCCAGTCGGTCGGCGCCACCGCGAACGCCTGACCGGCGCGAACGAGCTCCCCGTACCCGGTCGCCGACCGCCGCGAGTCGAGGCGGCGATACGGTGCCCGGGTGAACGTCGAACTGCTCGGCTATGCCGCATCCGCCCTCGTGGTGGCCGCCCTCTCGATGAAGTCGGTGGTCCGGTTGCGTGGCCTGTCGCTGTGCGGGTCGATCGCCTTCCTCGTCTACGGCGTGCTGATCGAGTCGGTGCCGATCATCATCACCAACGTCGCCATCGCCCTGCTGAACGTGACGTTCCTCGTGCGCGAGCTCGGCGGGCGGCGTGACGTCGGCGTCACCGTCGTGCCGCCCGACTCGCCGTTCCTCGCCGACTTCCTGCACCACCATGCGAGCGACATCGAGTCGTTCCAGCCCGGCGCCCAGCTCGAGCGCACCGGCGACTTCGCGCTCGTGCTCAACCGCGAGAACCTGCCGGCCGGTGCCCTCGTCGGCCACGCCGACGGCGACCGGCTCGCGATCGACGTCGACTACGTGCTCCCGGCGTACCGCGACTCGCGTCTCGGCACCTGGCTCTACGGCCCGGGCGCGTCGGTGTTCCGGGCGGCGGGCTACCGCCGGCTGTGCGCGGACGGGGCGAACGACACCCACCGCAACTACCTCCGCCGGATGGGGTTCACCGACGTCGGCGACAACCGCTTCGAGCTGGCCCTCTGACGCCGGCGCCGGCGGCCGACGCCGTCTCGGCCGACGAACGGGCCGGGCCGGACGCGACACGGCGGCCCCCGTGCCGGCATCGCAGATCGGCCCGCCACCGCGGATGTCCGATTCCTGTGACACCCCTCTGCGAAGATGCGGACGCATGACGTACGCCGCCACCTCCGCCGCCGCCTCGACCGACGCACTCGTCGACAAGGTCCGCAAGCTGCTCGCCATGGCCGAGGGCACGGCGAACCCCAACGAGGCCGATGCGTTCTCCCGCAAGGCCGCGGCGCTCATCGCCGAACACCGCATCCAGCCCGACCAGCTGCGCGCCACCAGCCGCGACGACCTCGCCGTCGACGAGGTCGTGCTCGGCCGCGGCGCGTACGTGCGGGGCCGTCTCGCCCTGCTCCAGGCGATCGCCGAGGCGCACGGCTGCCAGGTGGTGTTCCAGGCGCAACCGTCGGGCACGGTCGCGTTCGTCGCCGGCTTCCGGGCCGACCTCGACACC
>JAUHYJ010000717.1 GCA_030425785.1 Acidimicrobiia bacterium
GGGGGTGGGCTCGTGGTGGTGCTCGCCGTCGATCTGGGGGTGTCCGTAGCGGGCGGGGTCCGCGTCGAAGGCTTCGGCGCAGTGGGTGGAGCAGAAGTAGATCGTGGTCTCGCCGATGGTGCGGGTGGCGGCCGCGGTGGCGGGCTTGACCTTCATGCCGCAGACGGGATCGATCTGGGCGGTGGCGGTGGTCTTCTTGCCGAACATGGGGGTGTCCTTTCCGGTGGTGTGGTGCTGGGTGGTGGGGGTTTCGCCGCCGATTTCGACGACGGGGGTGACGGGGGTGACGGGGGTGGGGGTCTGGTCGATGGGGTGTGGTGCCCAGCGGCGGAGCCGGTTGGCGTTGGTGACCACCGACAGTGAGGACAGGGCCATGGCTGCGGCGGCGACGATGGGGCTGAGCAGGATCCCGAAGACGGGGTAGAGCAAACCTGCGGCGATGGGGATGCCGAGGGTGTTGTAGAGGAACGCGAACACCAGGTTCTGTTTGATGTTGCGCATAGTGGCCCGCGACAGGTCGACGGCGGTGACCACCCCTGACAGTGCGCCGGAGATCAGCGTGATGTCGGAGGATTCGATGGCCACGTCGGTGCCGGTGCCGATCGCGGAGCCGACGTCTGCCTGGGCCAGTGCGGGGGCGTCGTTGATGCCGTCGCCGACCATCCCGACGATCTTGCCTTCGTCCTGGAGGCGTCGGACCTCGGCGGCCTTGTGGGCGGGCATCACTTCGGCGACCACGCGCCGGATCCCGACCTGGGAGGCGATCGCGGCGGCGGTGGCCCGGTTGTCGCCAGTCATCATGATGACCTCGATGCCGCGTGCCTGGAGGGCCGCGACCGCGGCCGGCGAGCCGTCCTTGATAGTGTCGGCGACCGCCACGATTCCCGCGGGGAGCCCGTCGACGGCCACTAGCATCGGCGTCTTGCCCCCTGCTGCGAGCGCGTCATGCAGCGGCCGCAGCGTGTCGGTACTGATGCCATTTTCGTCGAGAAGTCGCCGGTTGCCGACCAGGACGTCGTGGCCGTCGACGTGGCCGCGGACGCCTTGCCCGGTGATCGAGTCGAAGTCGGTGACCTCGCCCAGGGTGAGCCCGCGGTCGGTGGCGCCGGTCACGATCGCCGCCGCCAGGGGGTGCTCGGAGCTGTTCTCGATAGCGGCGACCCAGCCGAGGAGCTGGTTCTCATCGAACGCTGCGACGGTGGCGACGTCGGTGAGGGTCGGTACACCCTTGGTGATGGTGCCGGTCTTATCGAGGATGATCGCGTCAAGCTTGTGCGCGGTTTCCAGTGCTTCAGCGGAGCGGATCAGGATGCCGTGTTCGGCTCCCTTGCCGGTGCCCACGGTGATCGACATCGGGGTCGCGAGCCCCAAGGCGCAGGGGCAGGCGATGATCAGGACCGAGACCGCGGCGACGAGCGCAAACACGAACACCGGCGGGGGACCCACCAGCAGCCAGATCGCCAGCGTCCACACCGCGATGATGATCACGACCGGGACGAAGTAGCTGGAGACCTTGTCCACGAGCCGTTGGATGGGGGCCTTCGAGCCCTGGGCCTCACGGACCAGTTTGATGATCTGGGCGAGCATGGTGTCGGAGCCGACCTTGGTGGCGACATATCGCAGTGCCCCGGTGGCGTTGATGGTGGCGCCGATGATGGTGTCGCCGACGGTCTTGGCCGCAGGGATGGATTCGCCGGTCACCATCGACTCGTCGACCGCGGAGGATCCGTGGATCACTTCACCGTCGACGGGCATCTTCTCCCCGGGACGGATCACGATCACATCACCGACGACGACGTCCTCGACCGGGATCTCCAGTTCGGTGTCGTCGCGCAGGACCCGCGCGGTGCGGGGCTGCAGACCGATCAGCTTACGGATCGCCTCACCGGTGCCGGCCTTGGCTTTGGTTTCCAGGAGACGGCCGAGCAGGATCAGGGTGATGATCACCCCGACGGCTTCGAAGTACACCTGGCGCAGTTCCTCGGGCAGGAGGCCGGGGGCGAAGGTGACCACCAAGCTGTAGCCGAACGCCGCGACGGTGCCCAGCGTGATCAGCGAGTTCATGTCCGCGGTGCGGTGCGACAAGGCCCGCCACCCCACGCGGTGGATCGGCCACCCCGACCACAGCATCACCGGCGCAATCAACGCCAACTGCAACCACGGACTCATCAAGATCTCAGGCACCCAGGTGGCGCCGAACAGGTCCATCGCCATGACGGCGAAC
>JAUHYJ010000718.1 GCA_030425785.1 Acidimicrobiia bacterium
AGGCGTTGTTCGGCGAGCAGGGCCTGGTCGAGCTGGTCGCGACGATCGGGTACTACTGCCTGATCTCGATGACCCTGAACCTGTTCGAGGTCGGCGTGCCCGAGGGCGTCGAGCTCAACTGGCCCGAGCTGGCCTGACCCGCGTCAGTCGGGCGGACCGAGGAGGTCCCACAGGTTGCCGGCGACGTCGCGGAACACGGCGACGGTGCCGTACGGCTCGTGGCGCGGTGCGGACGTGAACTCGACGCCCGCTGCGGTCATGCGCCGGTGGCTCGTCTCGAAGTCGTCGACGCGCAGGAAGAAGCCGACGCGACCGCCGGTCTGGTCGCCGACCCGCTGTCGCTGGACGTCACCGTCGGCCTGGGCCAGGAGGAGCCCGGCGCCGCCGCCACCGGGGCGGACGACGACCCAGCGCTTCGGCCGGCCGTCGTTCGTGGTCGCGGGCGAGTCCTCGGCCAACTCGAAGCCGAGCGCGTCGACGAAGAACGCGATCGCGTCGTCGTAGTCGTCGACCACGATCGTGACGAGGTCGATCGAGGCCATGGGCGCCAATCGGCTCAGACGTCGGGACGGTCGCCGAACTCGGGGCGTTCGGTACGGGTGCGCTTGAGCTCCCAGAAGCCGTCGGTGGTGGTGAAGACCACCATCGCGTCCCAGAACGCGAGCGACTGCTCTGTGTCGGGCACCTTGGTGATGACCGGGCCGAAGATGCCGCGCTTGGTGCCGTCGTCACAGCGGAACGCGATGATCGGTGTGCCGACGTCGTCACCGACGAGCGCCAACCCCTCGTCCATCCGGGTGCGGATCTCGGCGTCCCATCGCTCGTCGTCGGCGGCGTCGACGAAGCCGGGGTCACGCCCGACCTTGGCGAGCGCATCCGCGAAGTCGTTCGGACGTTCACCGTCATGGTGGATGCGGGTGGCGCACTGCCAGTACCAGTCGAACACGGCGTCGTCGCCGTGCTCGGCCCGGATCGCCTCCATGATCCGCAGCGCACGGTGGCCGACCAACGCGCCCTCGTAGTACGGGCTGTCGGGGTCGGGCTCGTTCTTGAACAGCAGGCTGATCGGCTGCCAGAGCAGGTTCAGATCACGGTTCGGTGCCACTTCGTCGACGACCCAACGGGCCGTCACCCAGCACCACGGTCAAACGGGGTCGACCCAGAATTCCACATCGAGGGGCATTCCGTCACGCTAGCGGTCGATCGGAGCGGTCACGGCCGGGCCCGATGTGCCGTCGTGGCCCACCGATAGCCTGGAGCGGTCATGTCGCAGCGCTTCTACGTCGAGACGCTCGGCTGCCCGAAGAACCAGGTCGACTCCGACAAGCTCATCGGCACCCTGCTCGCCGACGGGATGGAGCCGACCTCCGAGGCGGGCGATGCCGACCTGGTCGTCGTGAACACGTGCGCGTTCATCGACGAGGCGCGCCGTGAGTCGATCGACACGATCCTCGCGCTCGACGAGCAGCGTCGCGACGGCGCACGACTCGTGGTGACCGGGTGCATGGCCGAGCGCTACGGCGCCGAGCTGGCCGACGCGCTGCCCGAGGTCGACCAGATCGCCGGCTTCGGCGTGCCGGTCGCCCCGCCAACACCACCCTCGTCCGCGGGCAAGAAGCTCATCCCGGTCGCGTCGGCACCGCTCCCCGAGCTCGACCTGCTCAACCTGCCCCGCCCCCGCTCGACCGCGCCGTGGGCGTACGTCAAGATCGCGGAGGGCTGCGACCGGTCGTGCGGGTTCTGCGCGATCCCGTCGTTCCGAGGTCCGCAGCGCAGCCGTGACGTCGAGCAGATCCTGCGCGAGGTCGACGAGCTACAGACCCGCGAGATCGTGCTCGTCGCGCAGGATCTCGCCGCGTACGGGCGTGATCGTCCCGACGAGCTCGGCAGCGGCTCGATCGTGCCGCTCCTCGGTGCGGTCGCCGACCGCACCGACTGGGTGCGGCTGCTGTACCTGTACCCGAGTGACCTCGACGACGCACTCATCGACGCGATCTGTGCGACCGGCGTGCCCTACTTCGACCTGTCGTTGCAGCACGTGAGCAAGCCGCTGCTGCGCCGCATGCGCCGGTGGGGTGACGGCGACCGGTTCCTGCGCAGCATCGAGACGATTCGGGCTCGTGAGCCCGACGCTGCGTTCCGGTCGAACTTCATCGTCGGGTATCCGGGCGAGACCGAGGACGATCACGACCGGCTGCTGGCCTTCGTCGAGCAGGCGCAG
>JAUHYJ010000719.1 GCA_030425785.1 Acidimicrobiia bacterium
GGCCCGCTCGGCGGTCACGTCCGCAGCGCCCTCCCCCAGCGACGCCACCACGTCGTCGGTGTTCGACGCGTTGGGCATGACGTCGAACCGGTCGTCGTCGCGCCACCAGACGATGATGTCGTCGAGGACCGACCCGTCGTCGTCGAGCAGGTGCGTGTACTGGGCGCGTCCGGGCGCGATCTTCGTGAGGTCGTTCGTGAGCGTCGACTGCAGGCGATCGAGCGAACCCTCGCCGGTCACCCTGACCGTGCCGAGGTGCGAGACGTCGAACACGACGCACCCACGCCGGCATGCGAGATGCTCGGCGATCGTGCCCTCGTACTCGAGGGGCATCTCCCACCCGCCGAACGGGACCATGCGGGCGCCGAGCGAGCGGTGCTCGGCGTCGAGCGGCGACCGGTGCACCGGTCAGTTCGCCGCAGCGGCGACCGGATCGGCGTCGTCGTCGGCGAGCGGGACGAGTTGGGCGTCGACCTCGTCCTTCACCCCTGCGAGCGAGAGCACGTTGAGGACGCCCTGGCCCTGCTGGAGCACGTCGATCAGCTCGTCGCCCTGGGCCAGCACGACCGAGTGGCCGTTGATGACGAGATGTGCCGACGCGATGTCGGCGTCGACCCGGTGGCGGAGGTAGTCGAACACGTCGCGGACCGACTCGAGCTTGATCCCGGCGTCGAGCAGCGTCTTGATGACGCGCAGCTCGAGCAGGTCCTGGTAGCTGTACCGCCGCCGCGAGCCGCTTCCCGACGCGTCGGACAGCGAGGGCCGGATCAGATCGGTGCGGGCCCAATAGTCGAGCTGGCGGTAGGTGATGCCCACCACTTTCGCCGCCTGTGTGCCGCTGAAGCCTTCGCTCATGTCGTCTCCGTTCCGTCCGGCCACCTGACGGCGACCCTGCCCCAACCAGATGTGAGCCCACCGGTACACCGGTGTAACTACGAGAGTGGAAGCGTACGCAACGTCGCGCGCGGCGTCAACAGGAGATCGACACTTCGCGCGAATTCTCGCGCGTTCCGTGAACCTCAGGTCGAGGTTCAGGGTCAGGTCGCGAAGTCGTCGGGGTTGACGCTCTCGATGAAGTCCTTGAATTCGTCGATGATCTCGGCTTCACCGGTCTCGTCGTCGGGTTCGGGGACCTGGCCGGCCTCGTCGAGGAGCTCGTTCGAGGCGACGATCGGTACCTGGCGACGAACGGCGAGGGCCACGGCGTCGGAGGGTCGGGACGACACCACGAGCTCGCTCCCGTCCGCGCCGTCGAGGTGCAGCTCGGCGATGAAGGTGTGCTCGCGCACCTCGGTGACCGCGATCTCGCGGAGCGAGCCGCCGAGCTCCTCGAGCACCGTGAGCAGCAGGTCGTGCGTCAGCGGGCGCGGCGGTTCGATGCCCTCGAGCGCGTGATGGATCGCGGCGGCCTCCGGGTGGCCGATGTAGATCGGCAGCAGTCGGCGGTCACCGCCGACCTCCTGCAGGAGCATCATCGGCGTGTTCGCCGG
The DNA here is from genome assembly GCA_030425785.1 of Acidimicrobiia bacterium. Classification (GTDB taxonomy): domain Bacteria; phylum Actinomycetota; class Acidimicrobiia; order Acidimicrobiales; family Ilumatobacteraceae; genus Ilumatobacter. Next base: position 1,491 of record JAUHYJ010000719.1, read on the forward strand.
GACTTCGATGTGAACGCCCACGAGCTCGACCGGCTTCATGTGCGCATCGTACTGCGCGGGTCCCGGCGTGGCCACCGCGGGCCGAGCGATCGCCTCAGCGGAAATGGTGGCCGAGCGCCCGACGCGTCATCGCGGCGCGGAGCTTGGCGCCGAGTGCGTCGAGCTCACGGAGCTGGGCCAGGGCCTGAGCCTGGGCTTCCGGGTTGCGCTGGCGGAATCGCGGCGCGATCAGCTGTTCGTAGAGCGACGCCTCGCGCTCGGCGGCCGTGCGGAAGTTCCGCAGGTGCCGTGCGTCGACCCCGAGGCGGAGGAACGCGCACGCGGGCTTCGCGACCTCGACCGCGGCGGCGTCGTAGACCGCGAGGTTGGCGGCGTGCTCGGCCGGGGCGACGATGCCGAAGCTCTCGAGTTGTGTGAGCTCGGAGTCGGTCATCCCGACCATCGCGCACAGTTCGCCACGGTCGAGCATCACGCCGGGGAGCAGCTGCGCGTTGTCGCTGACCGTGTCGTCGTCGACGGTGTCGTCGACGGTGTCGTCGCTCACGGTGTCGTCGCTCACGGTGTCGTCGTCATCGTCGAGCTGCGCCTCGTCGGCACCGCCGGCGTCGGCGTCGGCTGGAGCCGGCTCGCTGCCGGGGTCGGTGTCGTCGGCGCGGGCCGCACGCCCGTTGCTCGACGGGTGCGCCGCGACGCTCGACGACGGCACCTGCGCCGTCTCCTCGTCGTGGT
>JAUHYJ010000720.1 GCA_030425785.1 Acidimicrobiia bacterium
CCGTCACGTCGGAGGTCTTCTTGGTGGGCGTCGCGGCGACGGCAGCCGACGCAGGTGACGGTTTCGAGTTCCCACGCGGCGTCGCGCAGCTCTTTGCCGTCGTCGTCGAGCCAGTCCTCGGGGCGGGTGCCGCACGACTGGCAGCGGGTCGCCTGGTCGAGGCGTCGCCACTGCTCGTAGGCGACGGCGAGGGCGGCGTCGACGTCGGACCAGCCGAGCAGCGCCGAGTGCGGGATGCGGAAGGTGCGGCACACCTCGAGCTCGTCGAGCAGCTCGGGGTGTGCCGTCAGGCTTCCGGGTCGATGACCTTCCGGCGGGTCTGCGCGGCGAGTGCCCCGCCGATGAGCGACTGCGCTTCGGCTTCGTTGAGCCGGTCGGAGTCGAGGACCCGCTGCCAGCCGTCGGCGTCCCAGGTGTGCGACGTGCAGGTCTCGGCGAGGAGAGCGGCGGGGAACGTGTCGGGGTTGAAGGCGAGACGTTCGACCTTGTGCGGCGGCGTCCCCGCCTTCTTCTGCTCTTCGCGTGCCTCGCGCTGCTGCTCGGGTGTCGCCGGGTGGTCGGCGAGCAGGTCGCGGTAGGGGACGCGGCCGATGGCGACGAACGTGAACTCGACGGTGTCGTCGCCGAGGTCGACGGGGACGATCACGGTGTGCGGCTTCTTCGCTGCGAGGAAGTCGTCTGGGGTGGCTGCTGGTGCCGTCACGGGGTCTCCGTTGCTGGTGTGGCCGGGCGCGACGCCCGGCGGTGGGTCACGGTGCGGGGCAGGTGCCGTTCTTGTTCGGCTTCGACGTGATCGACACGGCGGCGGTGAACGTCTTCGCCTCGTTGGCGGAGCTGATCTGGCTGTCGTTGAGCGCCGAGACCCGCACCGGCCACGTCTCGACACGGACGCCGCTCGAGTCGCCGTACGGCATGATGATGATGTAGCCGGTCGTGCCCTCGGCGAGCGCCGTGCGGATCGTCGAGCTGGCGTCGTCGTCGTAGAAGGTGAGCATGGCGTTGCTCGACGACGTGCGGCCGGGGATGGTGCCGTCGTGGTCGGTGCCGACGTCGGGGACGGTGATGTCGCTGGCCGAGGTCTCGAACCCGGACATCTCCTTGAGCCCGGCGTAGGTGGTGGACCCGGCGACGGTGAGGACGGTGCCGGCGGTGACTTCGGCGCGGGTCGGCGCCGAGAGGCTGGCGACGGCGGGCGCGAACACGACCTTGCTCTTGTTGGACGGGTGGAAGCGGGCCATCGGTCAGTCCTCCTCGGACTCGGGGTTGTCGACGGCCGCGCCGTCGGTGTCGTTCGTGGGGCGGGTGAGGTCCACCGTCGACGTCGACTCGACGGGGTCGGGTTCGGCGTCGATGGTGGTTGCGGCGGCGATCGTCTCGGCTGCGGTGACCGGGGTCGGGACGATGTGGGCGGTCGGGACACCGCCCGTGGCGGCGGGGACGAGTTCGCCGTCGTCGGTGACGAGCCGCCAGCCCTTCGGCTCCCACACGAGCTCGAACTGGTCGAGGGACGCGCATGCGGCGGTTCCGACGTCGGGGTGAGTCATCGTCAGCATCGGTGCATCACCTCAGAAGAACAGGGCGGCGACTTCGACGTCGGTGTGGTCGTCGTAGGTCCAGGCGACGAGCCCGTCGGCGTCGGCAGCGAACCGGGTCGGGTCGAGCGGTCCCACCCATTCGGTCGCGTCGTTCGCGACGGTGATCTCGAGGTCGTTGTCTTCGCCCTGGTCGCTGGCGCGGACCGAGTCGATGGTGACGGTGCGGTCGCTTCCCGCGCCGTCGTTGTGGATCAGCAGCATCGTGGTGAGCCCGGGCTGGCACTTGTCGCCACCGGAGTTGGCGGCGGTGTAGCTGGGGGTCATCCCCGTGAGGGTGATCTGCTGGCGTGAGATCGTTGCCATGCCAGTCACCGTCTCCGCGTGTGGTGTGCGCTGATCGGATGCACGATCAGAGGGTGATGACGGAGGCGACGACGCTGGCCTCGCTGCTGTAGGTCATGGAGGCGAGCCCGTCGGAGCCGGCGAACCGTTGGGCGGGGAACGGTCCGAAGTTGCGGCCTTCCCCGGCGGGGATGGCGACGACGACGTCGTGCTGGCTGCCCTGGGAGCAGTAGGCGGGCGAGTCGACGGTGATGGTCCGTTCGGCGCCGCTGAGGTTCGCGATGGACAGGAACACGTTGTCGCCGGGCGCGAACTTGTCGCCGCCGCTGGACGCGGACGCG
>JAUHYJ010000063.1 GCA_030425785.1 Acidimicrobiia bacterium
TGTGTCCGTCGCTGCCGCGACTCGGTGTGTCTGATTCGCTGCCTCCTCGGCGCCGACCCGGAGGCGAACGATCTGTTCATCGAACTCAACGACTGCATCGTCGCGCGCTGCCCGACGAATGACCCGGCTTGCATCGAGGCCGAGTGCCGACGAGACCTGATCGGCTGCCAAGGGGGACGCGACGCCGTCACCGGCGACGCCGACTGCGGCGCGACCTTCCGGTGCGCACAGGCGTGCCCCGTCGACGATCCGATCTGCGTCGACGACTGCTTCTTCGGCGCGACGGTGGAGTCGCAGCTCGAGTTCGAGGCCGTCGAGGCGTGCGAGGACGCCGCGTGCGCCGAGCTCGAAGCGGGGAGCGCGGAGGCGATCCAGTGTCGCGACGATCAGTGCCGCGCGCGCCTCCTCGCGTGCATGCCGGAGGAGTCGTGCGCGCTCGTGGGCGGCGCGTGCGCGGACGGCACGGCCTGTGTGCCCGCGGGATGGGCCGCGACCTACTGTCTGCCGACCGTGGGCATCGCGATCGGCGGGCGCTGCGCGACGGGCTTCACGGTGTGTGTCGACGGCGCGCTGTGCGTGGAAGGGATGTGTCGCGAGGTCTGCTCGGACGCGGCCGACTGCGACACGCAGTACGGCCCGTGCGTCGCCGCGAACGGGATGGGGCTGCCGTTCACGGTGGGGCTGTGCAGCGTCGACTGCCCCGACTACGACCGCGACGGCGCGTGCGACGCCGATGACTGCGATCCGACGAACCCGGAGATCTCGCCGAGCGCGACGGAGGTCTGCGACACCCTCGGCCTCGACGAGGACTGCGACGGCGAGCGCAACGAAGGCTGCTTCGTCGAGGAGACGCCGACGTTGCCCACGGTCGAGAGCGACGACGGCTGCGGCTGCGAGACTTCGCGCCCCGAGCGCGGCGGGCTGTGGCTCTTCGCGGCGCTCGTCATCGTGCTCATCCTGACCGCCGCTGCCCACCTGCTGAACGGCGGGGTGATCTTCACCTCGTCGATGCCGACGGTGCGGCCCGCCACCAAGGTGCACGTCGCCGTGCTGCTGTCGTTGCTCGCAGCCGTCAAGGCGCTCGACTACTGGGTCGCCCGCTACGAACTCACCAACGACACGCGGGGGTTCGTGCAGGGCGCGACGTACACGGTCGTGAAGGCCCAGTTACCGGCGCTGATGCTGCTCGTCCTGATCGCCCTGCTGACGTCGGTGCTGTTCCTCGCCACGACTCGCACCGACCGCTGGCGGCTGCCGATCGTGTCGTCGGGTCTGTGGCTGGTCGTCATGATCATCGGCGGGCTGATCTGGCCGGCCGTCGTCCAGTCGCTCATCGTCCAGCCGAACCAGGAGGAGCGCGAGGCCCCGTACATCGAACGCAACGTGCTCGCGACCCGGGCCGCGATGGGCATCGACGACGTCGTGACCGAGTCGGTCGAGTTCGGGCGGCTCACCGCCGACGAGGTCGAGGCCGACCTCGAACCGATCCGCAACGTCCGACTCCTCAACCCGGCCCAGTTCCTGTCGCGCTTCCGGTTCGACCGCGGCGAGGTCGCCGGCCTCCAGATCGACGACCTCGACGTCGATCGCTACGACATCGACGGCTCGACCGAGCAGGTGCTCATCACGGCGCGCGAGCTCGACCTGCGCAGCATCCCGAACAAGAGCTGGCAGGGTGAACACCTCGTCAGCACCCGCGGCTGCGGGTTGGTGATGGCCCCGGCGTCGCAGGTGACGACGAGCGACCGGCCCGACTACCGCGACGTCGAGCTCGATCGTCCCGAGCTCTACTTCAGCCCGGCGATCGGCGGCTATGCCATCGTCGGCACCGACGTCGTCGAGAGCCGCTGCGACGAACCCGGCGACTACGAGGGCGATGCCGGCATTCCCATCAACGGCTTGTTCCGCCGCGGGGTCGTGGCGCTCGCGTTCCTCGACTACAACGTGCTCGGGTCGGGCGCCATCGACGAGGACTCGCAGCTGCTGTGGGTGCGGTCGGTCACCGATCGCGTGGAGAAGCTCGCCCCGTTCCTCGACTACGACGGTGACCCGTACCCGGTCGCGGTCGAGGGCGGTGTGAAGTGGGTGGTCGACGCCTACACGTCGACCTCGCGGTACCCCTACGGGCAGCGCGTCGGCGACATCCAACGGACGAGCGAGTCGGCGCTCGACGGGTCGGACAACTACATCCGCAACAGCGTGAAGGCCGTGGTCGACGCCTACACGGGCGAGGTCACGTTCTACGTCGTCGACGACACCGATCCGATCATCCAGGCGTGGCAGTCGGCGTTCCCCGATCTGTTCACGTCGGGTGACGACATGCCGGCCGAGCTGCGCGAACACCTCCGCTACCCCGAGGATCTCTTCCGGGTCCAGACCGACATCTACTCGAAGTACCAGATCGAGCCCGAGAACTTCTTCCAGCGTGTCGGCGCGTGGTCGGTGGCCCAGGCGCCGTCGGTCAACCGTCAGGACGCCGGCACGAGCGGTGGGTCGGCGACGACCGACGTCGAGAGCGAGTTCGCCGCCGAGTCCAACACGGCACGCTTCGTCCCGTACTACACGATGTTCCGCAACGGTGTGACCGGTGACGAGGAGTTCGTCATGCTGCGCCCGTTCGTGCCGTTCTCGACCGACGACCAGCGCACCGAGCTGCAGGCCTACATGACCGCGTCGAGCGATCCCGAGACCTACGGCCAGCTCATCTCCTACGAGGTCGACCAGAACCCGCTCCCGGCCGGCCCGCTGCGCGTCGCCGACCAGGCCGAGTCCGACTCCGAGATCAGCCCCGAGCTCAGCCTGCAGGCCAACGAGGAGACCGGCACCCAGGTGCGCTTCGGTGACCTCCAGCCGGTACCCGTCGCCGACGGGCTCATGTACATCCGGCCCGTCTACGTCGTCGCCAGCTCGGTCACCGAGTACCGCTTCGTCATCGTGTCGCACAACAACCGGGCCGTGCTCGACCGCCGTCTCGACATCGCGCTCGCACGGCTGTTCCCCGGCTTCGACGGCGAGGTCGGCGAGCGTCTGGTCGATCCCGACGACGAGGACGCACCGCCGATCGACGACGGCGCCGACGGCGGCGACGATCTCCCGCCCGAGCCCGACAGCTCGTTCACCGGCGACGCCCGTGAGCTCGCGACCGAGGCCGAGCGCCTGTACGCCGAGGCGCAGGAGCGTCTCCGTGACGGCGACCTGGCCGGGTACCAGGAGCGCATCGACCAAGTGGGCGAACTGCTCGCCGACCTGGCCGAAGCGCTCGACAGTGGCGGCTAGACCGCGCGGCTCGAGTCCCGGGCTCGGCAGGCCGGCGAGGAACCGCTACGACCGGCGCAGGCGATCGGCCAGGTCGGCGAGGTCCTGCCGGAACGCGATCTGATATCGGGCCTGCTCGTTCGCCAGGCGGGTCTGGGCGTCGCGGAGCTCGTCGACGACCTCGTCGGTCGGCGGGACGTCGCCGCGGTCGCCGAGTCGGTCGACGTCGCCCGAGATCTCGTTGATCTGGTTCGCCAGCTCGGTCGTGATCGTGGTGATGCGTCGGTCGATCGTGTCGAGCCGGGCCTGCAGCTCGTCGAGCCGGTCGCCGAGCCGCGCGACGTCGTCGGCCGTGGCGACGGCGGGTGCATCGGACGGCGGGGGTTCGATCGGGGCCTCGAGGCGCGTCACGATGCCGTCGAGCCGGTCGGCGAGCTGTGATTTCTCGGCGTCGCTGTCGTGGAGCCGTCGACGCATCTCGTCGACGTGGCCGGCGAGCTGGGTCTTTTCGGCATCGGCGTGTTCGAGGCGTTCGCCCATCGCGGCGATCTCGGACCGCAGACGCTGCACCTCGTCGGGCTCGACTCGCTTCTTGAACAGTCCCATCGGACCGTCACGGTAACCGACCGGCACGCCACCCCGGCAGGCCGCCACCCTGTCACCGACCCCTCACCATCCCGTCACCATCCCGTCACCATCCCTGGCGACGCGTTCACGGCGCCGTGTTTGACGGAACCTACCGACGGGTACGCACCAGACAGCACCATTCGCGTCCACCGAGGAGACCCCCATGAACACCCCCGTCGTCCAACACGCCGTCGAGTTCAACCAGAAGTTGCTGTCGTCCGTCGCTTCGACGAGTCGCCGGCTGGCCCGGATCGCCGGCGATGGTGTCGGCAAGGCCTACCACGTCGCCCGCGACACCGGCGCCACGGTCGTCGGCCAGACCCGGTCGGCCACCCAGCGCACGATCGACGAGGTGACCGCCAACACCAAGCAGGTCGTCGGCCAGACCCGGTCGGCCACCCAGCGCACCGTCGACGAGGTGACCGCCAACACCAAGCAGGTCGTCGGCCAGACCCGTGCCCAGGGCAAGCGCGGCGCCGCGCAGGTCGACGACGTGGCCGATGCCACGGCGCGCCGTGCGGTCGACGCCGTCGACGGTTCGCCGTCGAGCGGCACTCCCTACGAGCAGTGGAGCAAGGCCGAGCTGTACGAGCGTGCCCAGGAGCTCGACATCGACGGCCGGTCCGGCATGACGAAGGACGAGCTCATCGCCGCCCTGCGCTCCTGACCGATCGACCAGTCTGCAGCAGCCCGCCGGTCCCGCCGGCGGGCTGCTGCGCGTCCTGTCCCGGGGCGGTGCCCGTAGCCTGTCGGGCATGACGGCGGTCCAGGCGAACGGCATCACGATCGAGTACGAGGAGCTGGGCGAGGGCGACCCGCTCCTGCTCGTGATGGGCCTCGGCGGGCAGCTCGTCGACTGGCCCGAGGGCCTCCTCGAACAGTTGGTCGGGCACGGGTTCCGGATCATCCGGTTCGACAACCGCGACAGCGGGCTGTCGACCGAGTTCACCGGCGAGCCTCCGACCACCGCGCAGATCGCCCGGTCGGTCGTGCTCCGCCGCCTGATGGACGCCGAGTACCGATTGCGTGACATGGCCGACGACGCAGCCGGCCTGCTCGACGCCCTCGGCATCGACGGCGCCCACGTGATGGGGGTCTCGATGGGCGGCATGATCGCCCAGGAGCTCGCGATCCACCACCCGCACCGCGTTCGCTCGCTGACGTCGATCATGTCAACGACCGGTGACCGCAGCGTCGGGCGCGCCTCGGCGGCGATCATTCGCAACGTCGTCCGCCGTCCGACCCCGACGCGCGAGACCGCCGTCGAGCTGAGCATCGATTCCTTCCGCGACTTCTGCGGCCCGACGTTCGACGCCGACGAGTTCCGGGCGCTGGCGGAGCGAGCCGTCGCCCGCAGCTGGCGCCCTGCCGGCACCGCACGCCAGACGGCGGCGATCTTCGCGAGCCCGGACCGCACCCCGGCGCTCCGGCAGCTCGACGTGCCGACCCTCGTCGTGCACGGCATGGTCGACCCGCTCGTGAAGCCGTCCGGCGGGATCGCCACGGCCCGCGCCGTACCCGGTTCGCGCCTGTTGATGTTCAACGACATGGGCCACGACCTGCCGCGCACCCGCTGGGCCGAGCTGGCCGAGGCGATCCGCCGCAACGCCGATCGCGCCGCGGCCGACGAGCGTCAGCGCGCTTCGGTCTGAGCAGCGATCTCGGCGTCGAGCCACTCGCGCAGCGCCGCGACCTCGGCCGACGGTTCGCCGTCGGGCCAGGTGAGGTAGTAGCTCCGGTGTGAGCGCACCTCCGGGCCGACGACGACGAGTGCGTCGCCTTCGAGGAGGTCGTCGATGAGCGAGCGCCAGCCGAGGGCGATGCCGCGCCCCGCCAGGGCCTGCTGGAGCACCATCGGGTAGTTGTGGAACAGGACGCGGCCGGGCTGGCGGCGCAGGGTGATGCCGAAGTGATCGAGCCAGTCGGCCCAGGTCATCCACGGGTGGTCGCCGTCGTCCATGTGCACGAACGGGGCGCGGTACACGTCGGCGGCGGAGCTGGCCGCGGTGAGGCCCCACTCGGACGCGAAGCTCGGTGATGCCACGGGGACGACCGACTCGGCGAACAGCACGTGGCAGCGCTGACCGGGGAACTCACCGGTGCCGACGCGGATCGCGGCGTCGAATCCTCCGCCGGCGATCTCGTCATCGCGGTCGAACAGCCACCACCGCAGCTCGCGGTCGCCGATCGTGGCGGTGAGACCGTCGACGCGCGGCACCAGCCACTGCTGGGCGACGCCCGGGTGCGCGGCGAGCACGAACGTGCCGGCGTGGTCGGCGAGCTCGCCGAGTCCGGCCTCGATCACGTCGAAGCCGGCAGTCACGTGATCGAGCAGTCGGCGGCCGAGCTCGGACGGGGCACTGCGGTTGGCCGTGCGCACGAAGAGCTCGGCGCCGAGGGCGCGTTCGAGCGTACGGATCTGGCGCGTGACGGCCGGCTGCGTCATGCCGAGCTCGGCGGCCGCGGCCGAGAAGCTGCCGAGGCGCGCCGCAGCCTCGAACACGGCCAGGCGGTGGAGACGGCCGACGCGGGCCACCACCTCACGCACGGGCCGGCTCCGTCATGCGGCTGAGCATGTCGTGAGATTATGCCGACTCGTACCGTTTCCAGGGTGTTCGGCGATATCGCGCTGCGTCAGAGTGATGGCATGACCCTCCTGGAGACCCCGGCCGTGCGCCTGCGCGGCCTCGTCCTCGAGTACGGCGATCGCGAGATCGAGCTGCATCCGCAGTGGCTGCGCGAGCGCTCGACCGAGCCGGGCCAGATCGAGGCCACCAACCGTCAGCGCCTGTACACGCCGATCGACGTGGCCGCCGATCTCGCCGTGGTCGACGCGCGCGTCGACGGCGACGCGATCGTCGTCGCGTTCACCGACGGCCACCGCGCCCGGATCGCGCTCGCCCCGATCCTGCGCGATCTCGGCTGGGTGCGCGACCCGGAGGCACCGCCCGAGCCGGAGCCGTGGACGACACCGCTCGTCGACTTCCCGTACGTCGACTGGGCGGGCATCGGATGGTCCGACGACGAGGCCGACCTCGACGCCGTGATCGCGTTCCTCGACGCGTTCTACCGTCACGGCTACGTCGTGTTCCGCAACACCCCGGTCGACGAGGGCACGGTGGCGCGGATCGCCAACCGGATCGGGTACATCTCGGGCCAGAACTTCGGGTGGGTGTTCGACGTGCGCGCCGAACCGTCACCGACCGACCTCGCCTACACCGCGATCGAGCTGCTCGCGCACACCGACGAGCCGTACCGCAAGGAGCCACCCGGGATCCAGCTGCTGCACTGCCTCGCGAACGAGGCACCGGGCGGCGACTCGACGCTCGTCGACGGCCTCGCTGCGGCGCTCGCCCTGCAGGCCGAGGCGCCCGATCTGTTCCTCGCCGCCGTCGAGACCGAGGTCGAGTTCCGCTACGACATGGGTTCGGACACCGTCGTGAACACCGGCCACCTGCTCGAGTACGGGCGCCACGGCCGCTACCGCGGGATCCGGTTCAACACCAAGCTCGACACACCGCTGCCGCGTCCCGGCACCGACCTCGGCGCCTGGTACGCGGCCCGACGCTGGCTCGCCCGATGGCTGAACGACCCGACGCACCAGGTGACGTTCCGCCTCGAGCCGGGCGACGTGATGTTCATGGACAACCACCGTGCCCTGCACGGACGCACGAGCTTCGACCCGACCCGCGGTCGCCGCCACCTCCAGGGTTGCTACATCGAACACAACGGGCCCGACACGATGTACCGGCTCGCCGTCCGTCGCCGCGCCGAGCAGTAGCCTGCGGGGCGCATGTCGCCCGAGCCGCGTCCCTGCCTCAGCGTCGTCGTCCCGTGCTACAACGAGTGCGCGACCGTCGAGACGCTGTTGCGCGCCGTGCTCGACTCGCCGTGGGTCGCCGAGGTGGTCGTCGTCGACGACGGCTCGACCGACGGCACTCGCGAGATCCTGGACGCGTTCGACGAGCCGCGCGTGCGCGTCCACCTCCACGACGTCAACCGCGGCAAGGGGGCCGCGCTGCGCACCGGGTTCGCGGTGGCGACGTCCGACTACTGCATCGTCCAGGACGCCGACCTCGAGTACGACCCGAGCGAGTACGCCGAGCTGCTCGGCCCGCTCGAGGCGGGGTTGGCCGACGTCGTGTACGGGTCGCGGTTCGTGTCGAGTCGCCCGCACCGGGTGCTGTACTTCTGGCACAGCGTCGGCAACCGGTTCCTCACCCTGCTGTCGAACATGTTCACCGACCTGAACCTGACCGACATGGAGACGTGCTACAAGGCGTTCCGTCGCGAGGTCATCCAGTCGATCGAGATCGAGGAGGACCGCTTCGGCTTCGAGCCCGAGGTCACCGCCAAGCTCGCCCGCTCGGGCTGCCGGATCTACGAGGTCGGTATCTCGTACTCCGGGCGCACCTACGCGGAGGGCAAGAAGATCGGATGGCGCGACGGGGTGCGGGCGCTCGTGTGCATCGTCAAGTACTCGCCGCTCGGCGAGCGGATGCGCCGTTGGTGAACGACCTCGCCGACGCCGAGCTCGACCGGGCCACGTTCCGCCGGTGGTACGCCGGCCTGGTCGCACTCGCCGCGACGGTGCGGCTCGCCTACGTGCTCGGGCCGAAGTGGGACGACTCGGCGGTCGGCGACGAACTGCACTACTTCGCCACCGCAGCAGGCATCGCCCGCGGCCGCTGGTTCGACGATCCGTGGTTCGACGGATACTCGGCGTTGCACCCGCCGCTGACCGCGCTGCTCCTCGCGCCGGTGTCGTGGGTCGACAGCCACCTCATCCCGATCCAGCGGTTGGCGATGGCCGTCTACGGCACGCTCGCGGTGGCACTGATCGGGCTCCTCGCCCGGCGCGTCCTGGGTCGCCGGGTGGCGCTCGCCGCGACGGCGGCGGCGGCGCTGTACGCCAACCTGTGGGTCAACGACGGCCTGGTCATGTCCGAGACGCCGGCGGTCGTCACCACGGTGCTCGTGCTGCTGTGCGCGTACCGGTACCTCGAGGCGCCGTCGGTCGGGTGGGCGGTCGTCCTCGGCGGGTGCGTCGGGTTGGCAGGGCTGGCGCGCGCCGAGCTGCTGCTGCTCGGGGTGCTGGTCGCACTGCCGGCGACGCTGGGTCGTCGTGACCGGACCACGACGACGCAGCGCTGGCTCGCGCTCGGTGCGGCGGCGTTGGCGGCGGTGGTCGTGGTGTCGCCGTGGGTGATCCGGAACCAGGTGCGCTTCGACGAGCCGGTGTTCATGTCGACCCAGGACGGTCTGACCCTGTTGGGCGCCAACTGTCCCAACTCGTACTACGGCGACGGCATCGGGTTCTGGTCGATCGAGTGCTCGTTCCCGATCGAGGTGCCCGACGGCGCCGACGAGTCGGTCAAGTCGGGCATCTACCGCGACGTGGCGTTCGACTACATCGGCGACCAGACGAGCCGGGTGCCGGTCGTGGTCGCCGCTCGGGTCGCGCGCGGCATCAGCGCGTGGGACAACGGCGGCATGGCGTCGCTGAACCGGTTCGAGGGCCGCCCCGCGTGGGCGAGCTGGATCGGCGTCTGGCAGTGGTGGTTGCTGATGCCGGTCGTGCTGTACGGACTGTGGCGCTGGCCGTCACGCCAGCCGCGTTGGCCCGTGCTCGCCACGGCGTCGCTCGCGTTCGTCGCGTTCGTGGTGCTGTACGGCATCCCGAGGTTCCGGGTGACAGCCGAGATCGCCTGGGTGCTCGGCCTGGCCGTCGGCGCGGTCGCGCTGTGGGATCGCCGTGTCGCGGCCGTCCGAGGCGCACACGACCCCGGCTGACCTGCGAATCTGTGGCATGACCGAACCCGTCATCACCCGTCACGCGTACGAGGGCGACGTGCCCACCGGCATCGTGTCGTTCACGGCGATGGCCGACGGCACCGCTGCCGACTACGAACTGCTCGAACGGTACGAGACGCGCTACGCCGCGGGGCTCGCCGACCGTCTGATCGATTCGCTCGACGCCCTGTCGGGGTCGATGGGCGGCTACCAGATCAGTCGGCTGGAGCACTCGCTCCAGTCGGCGACGCGGGCCCGGCTCGACGGCGCGAGCACCGACTGGGTCGTGGCCGCGCTGCTGCACGACATCGGCGACGAGCTGGCGCCGTACAACCACAGTGAGTTCGCGGCGTCGATCCTGCAGCCGTACGTCGCCGAGGAGATCCACTGGGTCGTGCTGCACCACGGCGTGTTCCAGAGCTACTACTACGCCCACCATCTCGGTGGTGACCGCAACGTGCGCGACCGCTACCGGGGCCATCGCTGGGCCGAGCTGTGCGAGGAGTTCTGCGCCCGGTGGGATCAGAACTCGTTCGATCCCGACTTCCCGATCCACCCGCTCGACTCGTTCGTCGACGACGTGCGCGAGGTGTTCGGGCGCGTCGCGTGGGACCCGAAGGTCGTCACGGTCGGTTCGGAGCGCTTGTCGTGAGCGATTCGCCGGCCGGTCCGTTCGCGGGCGCCTTCACCGGCACCGCCGGGTTCATCGGGCTCGGGAACGTCGGGGGCAAGCTGGCCGGGTCGCTGCTGCGCAACGGCGTCGACCTCGTCGTGCGTGACCTCGATCGAGCGGCGGCGCAGCCGTTGCTCGACGGTGGGGCGGCGTGGGCGGACTCGCCGCGACAGCTGGCCGAACGGTGCGACGTCGTGATCACCTGCCTGCCGTCGCCGGCCGCGTCGGCGGCGGTGATGGAGGGCGACGACGGCGTGCTCGCCGGGATGCGTCCCGGCATGATCTGGCTCGAGATGTCGACGACCGACGACGCCGAGATCCGGCGACTGGCGGCGCAGGTGGCCGATCGGGGCGGCTCGGCCATCGACTGCCCGGTGTCGGGCGGCTGCCACCGGGCGGCGACGGGGAACATCTCGATCTTCGCCGGCTGCGATCGCGACACCTTCGAGCGGGTGCTGCCGTTGTTGACGGTGCTCGGCCGCAACGTGCTGCACACGGGTGAGCTCGGGTCGGCGTCGGTGCTGAAGGTGATGACGAACTACCTGGCGACGGCGAACCTGCTGTCGCTCACCGAGGCGCTGACGACGATGG
>JAUHYJ010000721.1 GCA_030425785.1 Acidimicrobiia bacterium
CTCGAACGTGATCCGATCCACCGCCGATGGCACCACGGTGAGATCACGTTCCGGTCGGTGTACATGGGCAGTGAGCACTACGTGCTGCCGCTCAGCCACGACGAGGTGGTGCACGGGAAGGGCTCTTTGCTGCAGAAGATGCCCGGCGACGACTGGCAGCAGTTCGCCAACCTGCGCCTGCTGTACGCGATGCAGTGGTTCCAGCCGGGCAAGAAGCTGTTGTTCATGGGCTGTGAGCTCGCCACCCGGCAGGAGTGGAACCACGACGCCAACCTCGACTGGTCGCTGCACGACGTGCCGATGCACGCCGGCGTCCGCCGCACGCTCGCCGAACTCAACCGGCTCTACCAGGCCGAGCCGGCACTCCACCGGGGCGATGCAGACGCGGACGGCTCGGGCATCGGCATGCAGTGGATCGAGGCGCACGACGCCGACCGCAGCGTGTTCGCGTTCCTTCGCACCGACCCGACGGGTGAGGGTCGGCCCGTCCTGGCGGTGTTCAACGCCACGCCGACGCCGCAGCACAACTACCGGCTGGGGGTCCCGTCCGCCGGGCGCTGGGTCGAGCTCTTCAACAGCGACAACGTCGACGTCGGCGGCAGTGGGGTCGACAACGGCGGGGCCGTGACCACGACACCGGTCGACGCGCACGGGCAGATGCAGTCGATCGTCGTCACGGTGCCACCGCTCGCCGCCGTCGCCTTCGCACCCGAGTGATCCGGGTCCGACTCTGACACCCTCCGACAGGCCGCATACGCTCGCCGGCATGTCGAACCCCCGCAACGTCGTCGTCGTCGACGCCGTCCGGAGCCCGATCGGGCGCCGTGGCGGCGGGCTGTCGTCCGTCCACCCCGCCGAGCTGCTGGCGCGCGTCCAGCGCGAGCTCATCGATCGCTCGGGCATCGATCCGGCCGCGGTCGAGCAGGTCGTCGGCGGATGCGTCAGCCAGGTCGGTGAGCAGAGCTTCAACGTGACCCGCACGGCCTGGTTGTCGGCCGGCCTGCCGCTCGAGACGGCCGCCACCACCGTCGACACGCAGTGCGGCTCGAGCCAGCAGGCGACGAACCTGGCGACGTCGCTGATCGGATCGGGCGTCGTCGACGTCGCGGTCGCCTGCGGCGTCGAGCTCATGAGCCGGATCCCGATCGGCAGCAACTCTTCGAAGAAGCTGGGGCTCGGGGTGCCGATCCCCAAGACCTACTTCGAGCAGTACGAGTTCACGTCGCAGTTCGAAGGCGCCGAGCGGATCGCGGAGAAGTGGGGCATCAGCCGCGACGACACCGACGCGTTCGGGCTCGCCTCCCAGGAGCGGGCCGCGCAGGCGTGGGCCGAGGGTCGCTTCGACGGCCAGGTCCTGCCGATCGAGGCGCCCGATCTCGGCGAGGACGGTGAGGTACTCGACACGACGCACACCGTCGAGCGAGACGAGGGCCTGCGCGAGACGTCGCTCGAGAAGCTGGCGTCGCTCAAGCCCGTCGCCCGTGAGGACGGCGTGCACACCGCCGGCAACTCGTCGCAGATCTCCGACGGCGCCGCGGCGCTCCTGATGATGACCGAGGAGAAGGCGGCCGAGCTCGGCCTGACGCCGCGGGCGCGTGTCGTCGACACCTGCCTGGTCGGCGTCGACCCGGTGCTGATGCTGACCGGCCCGATCGACGCCACGCAGCGACTGCTCGACCGGACCGGGTTGTCGATCGACGACATCGACGTGTTCGAGATCAACGAGGCGTTCGCCTCGGTCGTGCTGGCGTGGGCGAAGGAGCTCGGCGCCGACCTCGATCGGACGAACCCGAACGGCGGCGCGATCGCGCTCGGCCACCCGCTCGGCGGGACGGGTGCGTTCCTGCTCACGAAGGCGCTCTACGAGCTCGAGCGGACGGACGGACGCTACGGCCTCGTGTCGATGTGCTGCGGCGGCGGTCTCGGCACCGGCACGATCATCGAGCGCATCTGACGTCAGGTCAGCACACGTTTGCCGGGGCTGTGCACTCGGAACCCCGACGACTTCTCCGGGCTGACGTGCCGTTCTGCTCGCGGCGAGCGTCGGGGCTTTTCGAACGACATGGGGCGGGCCGAGCGAACGTCTGATGACAAGCTTTGCCATCCTCGAGTAGGATGTGGCGCATGTCGACGATGAACGTGTCGCTCCCCGACGAGCTCAAGTCGTTCGTCGACGAGCGGGTCGGAGTGGGCGGATTCGGGTCCACGAG
>JAUHYJ010000064.1 GCA_030425785.1 Acidimicrobiia bacterium
CGAATCCGATCGTGGAAGTCACACTGCCGTCACACGCCCGTCACGGCGGGGTCCGGGAGCGGTGGTCGGTCGCGTCGGGCGCGGCGCCCTATCGTGGCCGGGATGGCTGAGCGGACACTGATCGCGGTGGGTCTCCGTCTCGCCGAGCCGATCCGGTTCCGCCGCCACGACGCGGGCAGATGGCTGGTCGGCAAGGTCGTTCGCGTCGAGCCGGACGGGAGCATCACCCTGCACGACCCCGACGGCGCGGCCCGCTCGTTGCGTCCCGAGACGGTCATGGTGCGGCGGCCCGGCAGCCGTGGCCGCCTCGTCTGGCAGACCGTGAGTGACGTCGCCGTCACCTGGGAACAGCTCGAGCTGTTCTGACGACGAGACGAGGTCTCAGCGGCCGCCGGTCACGTCGATGAACGTGCCGGTGACGTAGCTCGAGGCGTCGCTCGCCAGCCACACGATCGCCTCCGCGACCTCGCTCGCCTGCCCACCCCGTTGCATCGGCACGGACGGGGCGAGCCGCTCGACGCGACGTTCGATCCCCGACGACTCGTGGATGTCGGTGTGGATCAGCCCCGGCCGCACGGCGTTGACGCGCACTCCCTCGGCGGCGACTTCTTTCGCGAGGCCGATCGTCATCGTGTCGATCGCACCCTTGGTCGCCGCGTAGTCGACGTACTCGCGCGGGCTCCCGAGGTACGACGCCGCCGACGAGACGTTGACGATCGAGCCGCCGCTGCCACCGTGGCGGGTCGACATCCGCCGCACCGCTTCACGCGCGGCGACGAACGCGCCGATCACGTTGACGTCGAACACCTCCCGCAAGCGATCGACCGCGATCTCGTCGAACGTCGCTGCGCGGTGCAGGATGCCGACGTTGTTGACGAAGGCGTCAGGAACCCCCAGGTCGTCGACGAGCGTGGCGAACGCCGAGACGACGGCATCGGTGTCGGCCATCTCGAGCTGGGCGGTCCAGGTCGCGGCGCCGTGGCCGGCGCACTCGGCGGCGACGGCAGCCGCAGCCGACTCGTCGCGACGGAACGTGATCGCCACGTCGAAGCCACGCTCGGCGGCGAGCACGGCCGTCGCTGCGCCGATGCCTCGGCTGCCGCCGGTGATCAGCACGAGGGGGCGATCGGCCATGGTCGCAGTCTCGCAGACCCGCTGTGGGTCGCTGCGACCTCCGTCGCGTAACGTGGCCGGGTGCCACACGAGACCACACACGACACCAGCGCCACCGACACCGGCCCCACCGGGGCGGACGACGAGGCGACCTCGGCGCACGGCGAGATCGCCCGCCGGTTCCTGCACCAGCGCTCCGACGCCGCCGACCCGCGGCTCTCGCCCGACGGCTCGCGGATCGCCCACGTCGTCGCGACCTGCGACCTCGACGCCAACACCACGACGACCCGGATCTGGCTCGACGGCGCTCCCGTCACGGCCGGGCCGCACGACAGCCAACCGCGCTGGTCGCCGGACGGCCGCTGGCTCGCCTTCACGAGCCGCCGTGGCGAGACCGAGGGCGAGGCGACGCTCCACGTCCTGCCCGTCGGCGGTCCGGGAGAGGTCCGCACGGTCTGCAGCCGTCCCGAGGCGATGGGCGACCTCGCGTGGTCCCCCGACGGCCGGTGGCTCGCCTTCACGTCGCGGACCCGCGACGCGCGCTACGACACCGACGACCCGCGCAGGCAGTCACCGCGCAAGATCGAGCACTACTTCAGCCGCCTCAACGGCGAGGGCTGGGTGTTCGACCGCCCGCGCCACGTGTACGTGATCGCCGCCGACGGCACCGAGCCATCGCCGCGCAATCTGACCCCCGGCGAGTACCAGCACGGCGGCGTGTCCTGGCTGGCCGATTCATCCGGCATCGTCACCTCCGGTTCACGACACGACACGTGGGACGTCGACCGCACCAACGACCTGTTCCTCGTACCGCTCGACGGCGACATCACGCCGCTGACCGAGCAGACCGGCTCGTACTCGTCGCCGGCGGTGTCGCCGGACGGCCGGCACATCGCGTTCCTGGGCGTCGACGATCCACACGTGATGCCCCAGAACCGGCGCGTCGGCGTGATGGCCGCCGACGGAGCCGACCGGCGATGGATCAGCGACGGGCTCGACCGGACGTTCCAGCCGCTCGCCTGTCCGCAGCCGCCCCGTTGGGTCGACGACCACACGATCGCCGTCGCCGCCGAGGACCGCGGCGACGTCACGCTCTACCACCTCACCGTCGACGGCGCCGATCCGGTTGCCGTGACGAGTGGCCACCAGACCGTCACGGGCCACGACGGCAACGCCGACGTGCTCGTCACCACGGTGACGACGGTCGACCACACCGCCGAGGTCGAGTCGGAGTGCGGCGGCGAACGGACGCAGCTGACGTCGCTCGCCATGACGGGCCAGGGGTGGGAGCGTTTCACCGTGCCCTGCACCGATGGGTCCGACGAGATCGACGCCTGGATCATGCGGCCGGCCGACTTCGACGCCGACGCGACCTATCCGGTCCTGCTCAACGTCCACGGCGGGCCGTTCACCCAGTACGGCGAGATGTTCTTCGACGAGGCGCAGATGCAGGCCGCCGCCGGCTTCGTCGTCCTGATGTCGAACCCGCGGGGCGGCAGCGGCCGCCACACGGCGTGGGGCCAGGCGATCACGGGGCCGAAGCACCCCGATGTGCCCGGGACCGGGTGGGGCAGCGTCGACGTCGACGACGTGCTGGCGGTGCTCGACGCCGCGCTCGACCGCTACCCGTTCTGCGACCGCGACCGCGTCGGCATGCTCGGCGGGAGCTACGGCGGCTACATGGCGACCCTGCTGGCCGCACGCCACGGCGACCGCTTCGACGCCATCTGCTCCGAACGGGCCGCCAACAACCTGCTGTCGATGGAGTGGTCGAGCGACATCGCCACGGCGTTCCGCAGCCAGCACGGCGTCGACGCGTACGCCGACCCCGAGGAGTACCTGCGCATGTCGCCGAGCGCGCTCGCGCACGACATCCACGTCCCGTTCCTGATCATCCACAGCGAGGACGACTTCCGCTGCCCGATCGTGCAGGCCGAGCAACTGTGGGCGACGCTCAAGTGGCTCGGCCGCGACGTGACCTTCTACCGCTTCCCCGCAGAGAACCACGAGCTGTCGCGATCCGGGTCGCCGATCCATCGGCGCCAGCGCGCGGAGATCATCCTCGACTTCTTCGCCGAGCGTCTGAGCGCCGACACCTGATCCCGCTCGCGACGTCGACGTCGCGCACGCGGCCAGTACGCTGACGAGGTCGCCGTCGCCGGACGGTCCGACTTCCGCACTCGCTGGACACCCCGTGCACGATCCCTCCCCCGATGCTTGCGTGCGACGTGTGCGACGCGGCGCGACCGCCGTACTGGTCGCCGTGCTCGCGCTGATCGGTGCCACCCACGCGTCGCCGGCGATCGCGACCGGCACCGAACGCATCACGGTCGAGCTGGTCATCGACGAGTCGTCCGACATCGCGGCAGTCGAGCGCACGGTGGCGGCGAACGGCGGCGAGATCGTCGGCCGCGCGCCGGGTCTCCTGCTCGTCGAGCTGCCTGGCCGCGCCGGCCGGCTCGGTGAGTCGACCAACCGGACCACCGCACCCGCCACGGCACCGCTCGACGCATCGCTGATCGCGTCGCTCGGCGAGCTCGGGGCGACCGCCCGACCGCCGGTCGCGGTCGACATCCGTCCCGGCGGGAACGACCGCCCGGACCGGTTCGCCACCGAGCAGTTCGGCCCGACGACCGGAGGCGCGGAGGCGGCGACGAACGCCGACGCATGGCACACGGCCGGCGTCACCGGTGCCGGCGTCCGGATCGGGGTCATCGACTTCTTCGACACCAGCTACTGGAGTCCGGACGAGCACGGCCCCCTTCCCGTCGCGGGCGCGACCGCGCGGTGCTACGACGCCGGGAACGACTGCACGGCCGAGTTCTTCGACGGCGTCGATCTCGGCGGCGAACGTCACGGCGTGGCCATCGTGGAGATCATCCGCGACATGGCACCCGACGCCGAGATCTTCATCGGCCAGGCCACGACCGCGACCGACTACGAGGCGCTCATCGACTGGTTCGCGAGCAAGGACGTCGCGGTGATCAACCGCTCGCTCGGCACCCGGTACGACGGCCCCGGCGACGGTCGCGGCATCCTCGACGACATCGCCGCGGCCGCGACCGCTCGCGGCATCACGTGGATCAACTCGGGCGGCAACAACGGTCTCAACCGCTACTACCGCCAACCGGTCCGGCTCGTCGGGACGCGCGTGGCGTTCGGGCCAGACGGCGACGAGACGTTCCTGCCGATGCGTGGCTGCGTCCAGCTGGGCGGCGTCCGGTGGGCGAACGACTGGGACCTGCCCGCCGCCGAACGGACGGACTACGACGTCTACCTCTGGAGCTCGCCGGACGGTGACCCCGGCGCCGGCTCGATCGTGGCGTCGAGCCTGCTCCGCCAGCGGGAGGGCGCGCCGCCCCTCGAGATCATCAGCGACGACCACTGCCCCGGAGCGGGCGACACGCTGTACCTCGAGGTGCGCTGGGTCGGCGGGGACATCCGGGACGACATCCTCGAGATCACCGACTACGGCGCCGGCATCGGGCTGCACACCCAGGCGCCCTACTCGGCAGCGGTGCCGATCGTCGACAGCGACGACCCGGGCGTGATCGCCGTGGGTGCGATCGACCCGCCCGACGGCAGCGGACTCGCACCCTACTCGTCACGGGGACCGACGAACGACGGCCGCATCGCGCCTGACGTCACCGCCGCGTCGGGCTTCGACAGCGTGGCGTTCGGCGGCGCGTTCTCGGGCACCAGCGCCTCGGCGGCCGCGGTGACCGGCGCCGCTGCGCTCCTGCTCGACGCCGATCTCTCCGTGCCCGGGCACGCGCTCGCCGACCTGATCAGGCACCTCACGATCGATCTCGGCCCGACGGGCCCCGACAGCGAGTACGGCCACGGCGAGTTCGTCCTGCCCGAGCCACCCGGCTCGACCGAGGTCGACCCCCGACCGTCGGCCTTCGTGGCGCTCGACGTGCCGACACGCGTGCTCGACACGCGTCCCGCCACCGCGGTCGGCCCGCCGGCACTGATCGGCGAGCTGTTCCGCGGCGAGATCCTCGACCTGCCGATCGTCGCCGCGGCGGGCCTGCCCACCGACCAGGTCACCGCGGTCGCCGTGAACGTCGTCAGCACCGAGCCCGACCGTCCGAGCCACGTCCAGGCGATGCCGACCGACCGGGCGACCCTCGGCGAGTTCTCGAACCTCAACATCGACGCGCCCGGCCAGACCCGCGCGAACTTCGCGATCGTGCCGATCGGCGCCGACGGGTCGATCTCGCTCCACTCGATCGCCGAGGGCCACATCGTCGTCGACCTGCTCGGATGGTTCCGGGCGACGCCGTCGGAGGCGAGTGCCGGACGGTTCGTCGAGCTCCCGAACGCCGAGCGCGTCCTCGACTCACGCTCGATGGCGCCCGTCACGCCACTGCGATCCGGAGAGGTGCGGAACGTCCCGATGCCGGCGGGTGTCGATCCCGCCCAGGTCGATGCCCTGGTGGTGTCGGTGACCGCGACCGGCGCGACCGATGCCGGTTGGATCCAGGCGATCCCGTCCGGACGGACCGACGTCGCCGGTTCGACGTCGACGCTCAACATCGACGCCGGTGACACCGTCGCCAACGCCGCGATCGTCCCCGTCGGCGCCGACGGGATCGCACTGACGGCGTTCTTCCTCGGCGAGGGGTCGTCCGAGGTCATCGTCGACGTCACCGGCTACATCACCTCCGCGTCGGCGTCGCCCGTGACGACCGGCCGCTTCGTCGCCGTGCGGCCCGGGCGCGCGTTCGACTCCCGTCTCGGCGCAGCTCCGCTCTACGACCGCAGTGTCACGACCGTCGATGCCCGCACGATCGACGTCCCGTCGACCGCCAGCGGCGTGGTCTGGAACGCGACGATCGTGTCGAGCCGGCGGGCCGGCCACGCGACCGGCTGGCCGGCCGACTCGCCCGAGCCGGCGACGTCGCTGCTCAACTGGTCGCGAGCCGGTGTCACGCGGGCGTCGAGCGCCATCACCGCGGTCGACCTCGGACGGGCGAACTTCCGCGTCGAGGACGGCCCGGCCGACGCACCCGACCCACTCGGGGACCTGATCGCCGACGTCTTCGGCTACTTCACCTGAGACGCGACCGGCACGAGACCGGCTCAGCCGGCGAGCCAGGCGTCGATCAGCCGACGGGCGATCGAGATGCCGGGCGGGATGGGCGGTAGGTCGTCGCGTCGGTACCAGTCGGCCTCGGCGATCTCGGTCGGGTCGCACACGATCTCGCCCGACACGTATTCGGCCGTGAACCCGATCATCAACGAGTTCGGGAACGGCCAGGGCTGGCTGCCGAAGTACGTGGGGGCGCCGACCTCGAGACCGACCTCCTCGCGGACCTCTCGGATCACGGCGTCCTCGAGCGCCTCGCCCGGCTCGACGAACCCCGCCAGGCACGAGTACATCGGGCGTGTCCACTGTGCGCCACGAGCGAGCAGCACCTGCTGGTCGGGGCCTGGCTCGCCGCGCGTCACCAAGGTGATCATCGCCGGTGACAGCCGCGGGTACGCCAGCAATCCGCACGTGGGGCAGCGCATCGCCCGCTCCCCCGGTGCCGGCTGGGTCGGCTCACCGCAGCGTCCGCAGAACCGGTGCGTACGCGCCCACTCGACGATCTGGACCGCGCGCCCGGCCGCGAGCCAGTGGTGCTCGGGCGCCCGCCCGTAGAAGTCACGCAGGTCGAGCGACGCCCCGTAGCTGGGGTCGTCCGCGTCACGCGGCACGTCGACCGCCCACCACAGCTGGCCGTCGACGACCCCGATGCAGTGCACCTCCCACGTCGACGCCGCCGGACGATCGTCGACGAACACGCTGGCGCCGACCACGTGGATGTACCGGTGGTCGCCGTCATGGTCGTCGGGCGGGATGACCAGCGGCCAGAAACTCATCGGCCGCCTCTCGTGCCCGTTGCAGCTCGCCGGCATCGCATTCCGGCAGCGTGCCACACGGCGCGCCGGCGCGACCGGCTCGCCGTGCGCCGTTCGAGTCGTCGACCGCGATCGCGACGGGTCGCGATCAGTCGACGAGCGGGAGCCCGGCGGCGGCCATCGCGAGGACGCCGCCATCGACGTCGTACACGGCGTCGAAGCCGAGTTCGGCCATCGTGTCGTACGCCTGGGCCGACCGGTTGCCGGACCGGCAGTAGATGACGTAGGGCTGCTCGGGGTCGAGCGCCGAGAGCCGGTCGCCGAAATCGGGTTCGTAGAAGTCGATGAGCGTCGAGCCGGCGAGGTGGCCCTCGGCGTACTCCTCGGGCGTGCGCAGGTCGATCACGGTCACGCCGTTCTCGACCAGCGTCAGCGCCTGTTGTGGGGTGACGAGGCCCGGCTCGACGGCGAACTCGGCGGCCGACTGGGCTGCCGGTGTCTCGGCGGCCGCTTCGACGGTCGGCTCGTCGTCGCCACCACAGGCGGCCAACGAGAGCACGCCGACGACGGCGGCGACCGGGACGACGGCGGCACGGATGCGGTGGCGCCGTGACGACGGGGTGCGTGAACTGGATCGCATGGTGGCTCCTCGAACAGCGAACGAATTGTCCGTACATTATCACGGGTTCCGAGCACTTGTCGCTACCATCGACGACAGCGCCGGTGCACCTCCCCCCGGGTCCGCCACCGGCCACCCCACCCCCTGCAGAACGGAGCCCGGCCATGATGATCCTCGCCGCCGACGAACTCCTCGCCGCCCGCTATCAGATGGCCCTGTCGCTCGGGTTCCACATCGTGCTGTCGTGCTTCGGCGTGGCGTTCCCGGCCATGATCTACGTCCTGCACCGCCGCGGCATCCGCAACGACGACCCCGAGGCGCTGGCGCTCGCCAAGAAGTGGGGCAAGGCCGCTGCGGTCCTGTTCGCCGTCGGCGCCGTGTCCGGCACGATCCTGAGCTTCGAGATGGGGCTGCTCTGGCCGGGGCTGATGTCGACCTACGGTGACGTGATCGGCCTGCCGTTCGCGCTCGAGGGCATCGCGTTCTTCCTCGAAGCGATCTTCATCGGCATCTACCTCTACGGCTGGGGTCGCCTGCGTCCCGAGGTGCACCTGCGCACCCTGATCCCGATCATGGCGAGCGGCCTGTTCGGCACGTTCTGCATCCTGACGGTCAACGCGTGGATGAACGCGCCGGCCGGATTCACCCTGCTACCCGACGGCACGGTCACCGACGTCGACCCGATCGCCGCCATGTTCAACGACGCCCTGTGGCAGCAGTTCACCCACATGTACGTCGCCACGTTCATCGTCGCCGGCTTCCTGACCGCGAGCGTCTACGCCGTCGGCATGCTCCGGGGCCGGCGCGACCGATCGCACCGGCTCGGGTTCACCGTGCCGTTCGCGTTCGCCGCGGTCGCGGCCCTCGTGCAACCCTTCGTCGGCCATGTGGCGGGCATGCGGCTCGACACCGACCAGCCGTCGAAGCTGGCGGCGATGGAGCTCGCGACCGAGACCGAGGACAACGCACCGGTCGTCATCGGCGGGGTGCTGATCGACGGCGAGGTCCGCGGCGGGATCGAGATCCCGAAGCTGGCGTCGCTGCTCGCCGGCAATTCGTTCGACACGGTCATCACCGGGCTCGACGACATCCCCGCCGACGAGCAACCGCCGGTCAACATCGTCCACTGGTCGTTCCAGATCATGATCGCCGCCGGCACCACGATGGCCGCGATCGGCATCTGGTGGTGGTGGCGTCGCCGGCGCGCCACCGAACCCGGCGGCGAGTTCGACTCACCGTGGTTCCTGCGGGCGACCGTGCTCGCCGGCGTGCTCTCGGTCGTGGCGCTCGAGGCGGGCTGGATCACGACCGAGGTCGGCCGCCAGCCCTGGATCGTCTACGGCGTCATGCGCACCGAGGACGCCGTCACCTCGAACTCGGGTGTCTGGATCAGCCTCGCCGTGATGGTCGTCGTGTACACCAGCATGGCGGTCGTCGGCAGCCGAGTGCTGCTCGGCATGGCGCGCCGTTGGCGCGAGGACGACTCGCTCGACCTGCCGACGCCCTACGGCCCGTCCGGCGTGTTGCAGTCCGACGCCCGCGATCCGGAGGCGGTCGGATGAGCCTCGCCGACGTCGCGGCCGCGTTGATGTTCCTCGGCGTCGTCGCCTACGCGATCCTCGGCGGTGCCGATTTCGGCAGCGGCGTCTGGGACCTGCTCGCCGGCGGACCACGCGAGGGCGCTCATCTCCGCAGTCAGATCGATCGCTCGATCGGCCCGGTCTGGGAGGCCAACCACGTCTGGCTGATCTACGTGCTCGTGTTCTTGTGGACCGCGTTCCCGACCGCGTTCGGGGCGATCATGACGACCCTGTTCATCCCCTGGTTGCTCGTCGGACTCGGGATCGTGCTGCGCGGCGGCGCCTTCGCGTTCCGGAAGTTCTCCGGCTCGGTCCGCGAGGCACAGTTGCACGGTGCGGTGTTCGCCGCGTCGTCGGTCGTCACACCGTTCTTCCTCGGCATGATCGCCGGCGCCGTCGCGAGCGGTCGGGTCCCGGCCGACGGATCAGGCGACGTGTGGGATTCCTGGACCGGGCCGACGTCGTGGGTCGGCGGCGCCCTGGCCGTGCTCACCGTGGCGTTCCTCGCCGCCACCTTCCTCGCCGCCGACGCCGAACGCGGCGGCGATCACGCGCTCGCGGGTGAGATCGGCACCAAGGCGTTCTGGTCGGGGCTCGTCACCGGCGCCGTGGCGCTCGTCGCCGCGCTGGCGATCGAGCTCGACGCCGAGACCCTCGCCGACGGGTTGCACACCCGCGGCCTCGTGTTCGTGATCGGTTCGGCGGTCGCCGGCCTGGCGACGCTCGTGCTCCTGCGTCAGCGTCGGTGGGCGATCGCCCGGCTCACCGCCGTCGGCGCGGTCGGTGCGATCGTCGTCGGCTGGGGCGTCGCGCAGTACGACTGGCTGCTGGTCGACGAGCTCACGATCGCCGACGCCGCCGGCGCCCGCGCGACCCTGATCGGGTTGATCATCGTGTTCGCCGTCGCCGCCGTGACGGCGGTGCCGGCCCTGATCTGGCTGTTCGTCCTGGTCAACCAGGACGAGTGGTCGACGACCGACCACTGACATGGCCACCGGGGTCAGACCTCGACCGTTACGCTCGGATTGGTGACCGAGCGCAGCCCGTGGGCCCGACCGAGCTCCGAGGATCCGGCCGACGGCGCAGCAGACGACCCGGTGCGCGGCGCGTTGCCGACCCGCTGACGTCGATGTGACATAGGGGGGCCGCCCGCGACCGCTACACGTCGGCGATGGCGGACCGGATGGCGGCGATGCCCTCGTCGAGCTCGTCGGCGGTGACGTTGAGCATCGGAGCCAGGCGGATCACGTTGCCGTAGAGGCCGCCCTTGCCGACGAGCAGCCCGTGGCGCTTGCACGCCTCGTGGAACTCGACGGTCCGCTGCTTGTCGGGCTCGATGCCGCCGGGCTCGCAGCACTCGAACGCCCACATCAGGCCGCGGCCGCGCATCTCGGCGATCCACGGTGTGGCCTCGGCGACCGGGCCCATCGCGGCGGCGAACCGCTCCCCCATCGCCTTGGCGTTGGCCTGCAGGTCGTCGTTCTGCACGGTGCGCAGCGTCGCCAGGCCGGCAGCGGCCGACAACGGGTTGCCACCGAAGGTCGAGAACTGGAGCACGTTGATCGAGTCCATGATCTCGGCGCGGGCCACCACGCCGGCGAGCGTGATGCCGTTGCCCACGCCCTTCGCGAACGTGAGCAAGTCGGGGACGATGCCGTGCGCCTGGTAGCCCCAGAAGTGCTCGCCGGTGCGGCCCCAGCCGGTCTGGACCTCGTCGGAGATGAACAGGATCCCTCGGTTGGCCAGCTCCTTGCCGAAC
>JAUHYJ010000065.1 GCA_030425785.1 Acidimicrobiia bacterium
CCGTCGTCATCGCGGGCGTCGTCGTCATGATCATCGTCACGGTCATCGACCCGGCTGTCGTCGCTCTCGTCGTCGCTCTGGTCGTCCCGGTCATCGTCCCGGTCATCGTCCCGGACGTCGAGCTCGTCGTCGCTCGCATCGTCCCGGACGTCGTCGAGCTCGTCGTCGCGATCGTCGACCCGGTGATCGGCACGATCGTCACGTCCGGCTTCGCGTCGTTCGGGGCGGGACGGATCGACCTGTTCCGACGCCGGGCGCTCGAGCGCCCGCTCGACCTCGTCGGCCCGCTTGCGTCGGACGCTCGGGTGCAGCACCGTGAACAGCACGATCCCGAGTGCGCCCACCCCGAACGGCAGGTAGCTCGGGTTCTGCTCGCTCAGGACCGGATAGAGGACGAACGCCGACAGCAGCGCCGTCCAGGCCCACAGGATGAGCACGCTGCGACGATGGCCGTGGCCAAGGTTCATCAGCCGATGGTGGAGGTGGCCCTTGTCGGCGACGTCGAGCGCCTGCCGCTTCGAGGCGCGCCGGACGATCGCGAACACGGTGTCGACGATCGGCACCGCGAGGATCAGCAGCGGGATCACGAGCGGGGCGAAGAAGAAGAAGGTCTGACCGACGAACGCCTGGGTGTTCGGGTCCGCGCGCCCGCCGACCATGCTCGTCGAGACCGCCATGAGCGTGCCGAGCAGGAAGGCGCCGCTGTCGCCCATGAAGATCCGCGCCGGGTTGAAGTTGTGCGGCAGGAACCCCACGCAGACACCGACGGCGATGATCGCGATGAGCGGACCGGGGTTGCGGTCGGACAGCAGCTCGAGGTCGGCGAGCTTGAACGCGTACAGGAAGAACGCACCCGCCCCGATCGCGACGATGCCGGCGGCCAACCCGTCGAGCCCGTCGATCAGGTTGATCGCCTGGGTCATGCCGAGCAGCCAGAGCACCGTGACGAGCGGGGCCCAGTCGCTCGACAGGAGCAGGACGTCGTAGAACGGCACCCGGAAGTAGAACATCGTGGCGCCGAACCAGTACAGGACGACGCCCGCGAGCACGATGCCGGTCACCTTCGCCGGCGGCGCGAGGTCGACGAGGTCGTCCAGCAGGCCGACGGCGAAGACGATCACCGCGGCGATGACGAAACCGGCCGGCTCGGAGTTCTCGCTGAAGATCACCTCGAAGCGGCCCATCGACCAGGCGAACAGCATGGCCGCGAGCACACCGGCGAGCATCGCGATCCCGCCGACCTGCGGGATCGGACGGGTGTGGACCGAGCGTGCGTTGGGCTCGACCATCCAGCCGTGCCACCCGCTGGCACGGGCGACGAGACCGACGACCGGCGTGGCGGCGAAGGTGACGAGCGCAGCGACCGCGCCGATCACCAGGTAGTCGCTCATCGCCGGCCCCATCACTGCGATCGTACCCATCGGGCGCGATCGGGGTCGGTCCCCGCAACCGGCGGGCGGCTCAGTAGGCCGGGAACTTGGCGCAGAGGACGGCGACCTCGTCCTTGATCTCGGCCAACGCCGCCTCGTCGTCGACGCTCCGCAGGGCGCGCGCGATCAGGTCGGCGATGAGCGGCATCTCGGCCTCCGTCATCCCCTGGGTGGTGACCGACGGTGTGCCGATGCGGACGCCGCTGGTGACGAAGGGGCTCCGCGGGTCGTCGGGCACGGTGTTCTTGTTGAGCGTGATGCCCGCCTGGTCGAGCGTCGCCTGGGCCTGCTTCCCGGTGAGCTCGGCGTCGAACGGGCGGAGGTCGACGACCATGAGGTGGTTGTCGGTGCCGCCCGACACGAGGGCGAACCCCTGGCCCGCCATGGCTTCGGCGAGCGCAGCGGCATTGGCGACGACCTGGTGGGCGTACTCCGAGAACGACGGCTGCGCCGCCTCGTAGAACGCGATCGCCTTGCCGGCGATGGCGTGCTCGAGCGGGCCGCCCTGCCAGCCGGGGAACACCGCCTTGTCGATCGCCTTGGCGTGTGCCTCCTTCGACAGGATGCAACCACCGCGCGGGCCGCGGAGCGTCTTGTGGGTCGTGAACGTCACGACGTCGGCGTACGGCACCGGGTTGGGGTGGGCGCCACCCGCGACGAGCCCGGCGAGGTGGGCGATGTCGAACATGAGCAGGGCGCCGACCTCGTCGGCGACCGCCTTGAAGGGCTGCGGGTCGAGACGGCGCGGGTACGCGGTGGTGCCGACGACGATCAGCTTCGGACGGTGCTCGAGCGCCTTCGCGCGGACGTCTTCGATGTCGATCCGGTCCTCGGCGCCGACGCCGTAGGCGACGAAGTGGTAGAGCAGCCCGGACGCGTTGACCGGCGACCCGTGGGTGAGGTGCCCACCGTGGTCGAGGCTGAGGCCGAGCACGGTGTCGCCGGGCTGGAGCAGCGCCTGGTACACGCACATGTTGGCGTTGGCGCCCGAGTGCGGCTGCACGTTGGCGTGGTCGGCACCGAACAGCGCCTTGACGCGCTCGATCGCGATCGACTCGATGTCGTCGACGACCATGTTGCCGCCGTAGTAGCGCTTGCCCGGATACCCCTCGGAGTACTTGTTGGTCAGCACCGACCCGGTCGCCCGCATGACGGCGGGCGACGTGAAGTTCTCGCTCGCGATCAGCTGCAGGCCGGTGACCTGGCGATCGAACTCGCGCTGGATCAGCGCCTCGACCTCGGTGTCGGGGTGGGTGTCGGAATGGAACGGCATGAGCGGATCCTCGTGGAAGTGGTGGGGTCAGAACTCGGCTTCGAGTTCGGTGATCTGATCGACGCGGCGCTGGTGACGGCCGCCCTCGAACTCGGTGTTCAGGAAGAGGTCGACGATCTCGTCGGCGAGGCCGACGCCGACGACACGGGCACCGATCGACAGCACGTTGGCGTCGTTGTGCTCGCGAGCCATGCGGGCGGTGTACAGGCAGTTGCAGAGGGCGGCCCGGGCACCCCGGACCTTGTTGGCAGCGAGCTGCTCGCCCTGGCCGGAGCCACCGATCACGATGCCGACGTCGGCGTCGCCGTCGCGGACACTGCGTGCCGCGGCGGCGCAGAACGCCGGGTAGTCGACGCTCGCGGTCGAATCGGTGCCGTGGTCGATGATCTCGTGGCCCTGCTCGGCGAGTCGGGCGATCAGGTGCTCCTTGAGCTCGTAGCCGGCGTGATCGGAACCGAAGGCGATGCGGGTCACGGAGCGAAGTGTAGGAGTTCTCGCGGCACGCCAGCCCGGATCGGCGACATGGGAACGGTTCAGCCGACCTCTTGGCCGGCGAGCGCACCCTGATCGGGGCACGCCGTGGCGAGGTACTCGTCGGTGAGCGGGGTCGCGACGTCGGTGACGAGCGTCGTGTCGTCGGCCCACGGTCCGACGACGGCGAGGTAGTCGCCGACCGCGCCGTCGACGAGCACCGAGGTCGCCTCCGACAGTTCGACCGGCAGGTCGGCCGCCAGAGCGTCGCGCGTCGCCAGCGCCGCGAGCCACGCATCGCGCAGCTCGGCCGCGGCCGCGTCGTCGAGGCCCGCATCGCTCAGCACGGTGAGGCCACTCCCGATGCGAGCTGCGAGCGGGCCGAAGCGTCGATCGATCGCGACGTCGAACTCGGACGCCAGCTCGTCGGGCCACGTGGCACGCATCGCCTCGTACGCCTCGACGACCGTCGGCGCGGCGATTAGCTCGTAGCGGGCGGTCGACTCGGCGGTGCCGTCGCCGAACGCGGCGTGGACCGCGACGACCTGGAACGAGCCGCCGAACCGCGCCCAGGCCGCACAGAACGCATCGTCGTCGTCGAGGCCCGGCACGCCCGTCTCGGGGACCGACACCGCCGTCGGGGGCGGCGCCGTCGACGTGGGCTCGCCCGGGAGCGTGGGCTCGCTGCCACCGGCGACGGCCGTCGTACCGTCGAGGACGGTGGCGGCCGACGCCGTCGTCGTCGCGGGCGCTGCAGTCTGCGCAGGCACGCGGGCGTCGAGGTCGGTCCCGTCGCCGGTCGAGCACCCCGCCACGACGAGCACGGCGCACAGCGCGACCGTCGCCCACCTCGCCCCGTCCCGCATCGCTCCGTCCGACATCACCTCCTCATCCATCACCTCCTCATCGTCGCACGCAGCGTGCGATGCTGACGGTCATGGCGAGCCCGTACCCACCGGCCGACGGCGATCGGCCGCGGATCATCCTCGATTGCGACCCCGGCCACGACGACGTGATCGCGATCGTGGTCGCCGCCGAGCACACCGACCTCGTCGGCATCACGACGGTCGCCGGCAACGCGCCGCTCGCCCGCACGACGCACAACGCGTGCATGATGCGCGACGTACTCGCACTCGAGTGCGGGGTCCACGCCGGTGCCGAGCGGCCGCTGGTCGCCCCGCCGAAGTTCGCCGGGTTCGTGCACGGCGAGAGCGGGCTGGACGGCGCCGAGCTCCCGAACCCACGGACCGGCCCCGACTCGATCGACGCCGTCGCGTTCCTCGTCGAGTCGTGTCGGCGCGACGAGGGTCTGTGGCTGGTACCGACCGGGCCGCTCACGAACATCGCACTGGCGTTGCGCGCGGCCCCGGATCTGGCCGGGCGGATCGCCGGCATCTCGCTGATGGGCGGCGGCACGTTCGGCAATCGGCGGCCGCTCGCCGAGTTCAACATCTGGGCCGACCCCGAGGCGGCGGCGATCGTCTTCGGGTGCGGAGCGCCGATCGTCATGGCGGGCCTCGACGTGACCCACCAGTTCATCGTGACCCGCTCGCGGATCGACGAGGTGGCGGCGATGGGCACGCCGTTCACCGATCTCATCGGCGACCTGTTCGAGTTCTTCTCCGGCAACTACATCGCGCGCCACGACGGCATCGAGGGTGCGGCACTCCACGATCCGCTCGCGGTCATGGCGCTGACCCATCCGGCGCTGTTCGACGGCACCGATCGCCATGTCGCGATCGAGACGACCGGCGAGCACACGGCGGGCATGACGGTGATCGACCGCCGCCTGATCTCGGATCGCGAGGCGCCGAACGCACACGTGCTCGAACACGTCGACGCGGACGCCGCGTGGCGGGTCGTCGGCGCCGCACTCCGGGCCGCCGGCGCGCGAGCCGTGATGTAGCTCGAACCCGTCCGTTAGCGTCGCCGGGGTGACCGATTCGTTTCCCCGGCAGTACGCACGCACCCAACGGCTGACGCTCGGCGAACCGCGCAACGTGACGGTGACCCCCGACGGCGAACGCGTGGTGTTCGCCCGCAGCCGCGCCGGCGACGATCCGGTCAACTGTCTCTGGGTCGCCGACGTCGAGACGGGCGACGAGCGCCTGCTCGTCGATCCGGTCGTGCTGATGGCCGACATCGCCGCCGACGACGCCGACCTGCCGCCCGAGGAACGGGCACGCCGCGAGCGGATGCGCGAGGGCGCCGGTGGCATCACGGGTTTCGCCACGGACGACGACATGCGCCGGGCGGCGTTCTCGCTCGGCGGACAACTGTTCGTCGCCGATCTCACCGACGGGGACAGCATCCACCTCGACGTGCCGGGGCCCGTGTTCGATCCGCGTCTGTCACCCGACGGCGAACGCGTCGCCTACGTCCGCGGCCGCGAGCTCTGGGTGACCGATCTCGACGGCGACGCACGGTGTCTCGCCGCCGACGACGCCGACACCGTCAGCTGGGGGTCGGCTGACTTCGTCGCCGCCGAGGAGCTCAACCGCTATCGCGGATTCTGGTGGAACCCGGAAGGCACCGCCATCGCCGCGTGCCGGGTCGACGACGCCCCGGTGCAGGTGTGGCACATCTCGAACCCGGCCGATCCGGGCGCCGAGCCGACGGCCGTGCGCTACCCGGCTGCGGGCACGGCGAACCCCGAGGTCACGATCCACGTCGTGCACCTCGCCGGCGGCGAACCGACCACCGTGCACTGGGACCGTGCGGCGTTCGAGTACGTCGAGCAGGTCGGCTGGAACCCGCACGGGCTGGCGATCCAGGTGCGGTCGCGCGACCAGCGCGACATCCAGGTGCTGGTCGCCGATCCCGCGGACGGGTCCACCGAGGTCGTCCATCGCGACCACGACGATGCGTTCGTCGAGGTCGTGGCGGGGGTCCCGAAGCTCGTCGCCGCGAGCACCGTCGTCACCCTCGCCGACCGCGAGGGAGCGCGACGGCTACTGGTCGGCGGCGAGGTCGTCTCGCCGGACGACGTCCAGGTGCGGTCGATCATCGCGGCGTCGGGCGAACGGGTCGTCGTCGCCGGGAACCCGCTCGCCGACGCCTCGGTCCAGCACGTGTACCGCTGGACGCCCGACGCCGGCTTCGAGCCACTGACCGACGGTCTCGCCGTGCACACGGCGGCGGTCGGCGGCGAGACGATCGTGCTGCGCACGGTGACGGTCGACGAGCCGGGCGGCCGGTGGCGTCTGCCGTCGGGCCACACGCTCGCGTCACACGCCGAGGTGCCGCTCGTCCGCCCGAACGTGCGGGTGAGCGCCCACACCACGACCACGCCGACGATGGCGGTGCTGCTCCCCCACGACCACGACGGATCACCTCTGCCGGTGCTGCTCGACCCGTACGGCGGACCGCACGCGCAGCGGGTGGTCCGATCGCACCACGCCTTCTGCGCGTCGCAGTGGTTCGCCGATCAGGGCTTCGCCGTCGTCATCGCCGACGGCGCCGGCACGCCCGGGCGCGGCTCCGCGTTCGAGCGCGCGGTCCGCAACGATTTCGTCACCGGGGTGCTCGACGACCAGATCGCCGCGCTGCACGCCGCCGCCGAGCAGCATCCCGAGCTCGACCTCGACCGGGTCGCGATCCGCGGCTGGAGCTTCGGCGGCTACCTCGCCGCGCTCGCCGTCCTCAAGCGACCCGACGTCTTCCACGCCGCGATCGCCGGCGCCCCGGTCACCGAGTGGCGTCTCTACGACACGTGCTACACCGAGCGCTATCTCGGCGACCCGAACGAGCAGCCCGACGTCTACGACGCCAACTCGCTCCTGCCGCTCGCCGGCGATCTCGAGCGCCCGCTGCTGCTCATCCACGGTCTCGCGGACGACAACGTCGTCGCCGCCCACACCCTGCAGCTGTCGTCGGCCCTGCTCGCCGCCGGCAAGCCACACGAGGTCCTGCCCCTCGTCGGCGTCACCCACATGACCCCGCAGGAGGTCGTCGCCGAGAACCTCCTGCTGCACCAGCTCGACTTCCTCCGCCGCAGCCTCGCCTGACGGGGTCGCCGGCTCAGACCACGCCGGCGAGCACGCGGTCGTAGTCGGGTGCCATGGTCGACCAGTCAGCAGCCGCCATCGCCGGCCGCAGCGACGTGGCAACGGCCGCCGCGTCGTCGCGGTGCGTCAGCGCCCACCGCAGCCGATCGTGCAGACCGTCGGCGTCGTCGTAGAGACATCGTGCATGCGTCTCGACCGGCAACCGCTCGGGGTACACGAGCCGGTTCGGCGCGACGGGGAACGCGCCGGCGTACACCGCCTCCGTGAACGCCACGCCGAAGAACTCGTGCTGCGCCGTGCTGACGACGACGTCGGCGGAACGCAACAGCGACGCGTACGTCGCGTCATCGGCCCACCCCGCATGCACCAGCCGGTCGCCGAGCAACTCGGCGAGGGCCGCGAACTCGGGTGGTGCGTCCGTCGACCGCTCCCCCGCCAGTGCGACGTCGACGTCGACGTGGTCGACGAGCCGGTGCACGGCAGCGGCGAACTCGGCCGGGCCCTTGTCGTACTCCCACCGCTGGTTCCACAGCACGAGCGGACGCGACCTGCGCACCTTCGGCACGGTGTCGAGACGGGCGAGGTCGCAGCCGACCGGCAGCACCGTCGCCCGCTCGCGCACGGTGTCGACCAAGCGGCCGTGACGCTGATCCGGGAAGCGGGCGAGGAAGCCCGGCAGCGCCCCGAACCAGTCGTCGAGGTGGTAGCGCGAGTTGAAGACCACGACATCGCTCGCGACCATCGACGTCCAGTTGATCATCGCGTAGGTGAGGTCCTCGCGGTCGTCGTCCGACAGCGGGAACGTGAGCTGGTTCTCGTGCATGTAGAGCACGACCCGGGCGTCGGCGAGTGCGCCGCGGGCGACACCGAGCAGCCCCGGGACGTGGCACATGCTCGTCGCCACCACGACATCGAACCTGCCGCGCGCGCGAGCTGCGGCGACGAGCGGCTCCGCCAGCGTCACGTGGCCGCCCTGCATGCGCCACTTCCAGTGCACGGCCGGAAGGCCGAACACCTCGACGTCGTGCGTCGACCGCGCCGCGAACCCCTCGGCCCAGGCGCGGTGCGACCCACCGAGGTAGGGCTCGACGATCGCGATCCGGAGCCGTGGCGTCGGCATCGCGCCAGTATGTCGGGCTCGTTGACGGGGAGCCCTCCGACCTGCACTACTGTCGCACGACGTGAACGATCGACTGTCCGAGCTCTACCGCGGCGTGGCGGTACACGCGAATGCCGACCTGGAGCACACGGCCGCGCTCGAACTGCTCGCGCTCGTGATGGCAGCCGACCGCCACCTCGACCAGGTCGAGATCGACGCGATCAAGGAGATCTCGGACGACTGGCGCGACGGCGACTTCACCTTCGACAAGTACCTCGGACCGGCGGTCGCCCGTGCCCAGGCGGCGATCGAGAACGACGACGTGGTCGAGCTGATCGACGACATCGACGCCCGCATCAGCAGCCGCGTCCTCCGCCGGGCGTTGTTCTCGGCCGCACGCGAGGTCGCCGGTGTCGACGACGACGTGACACCCGAAGAGGGCACCATCCTCGCCGAGATCGCCGTCCGCTTCGCCTGAGCCTCCCGACCGTCCCGGCCCCGTCAGTCCCGGCCGAGCCCGGCACCGAAGTCACGGAGCCGTGCGACGGTGTCCGCCGGCAGGTCCGACCGGCGCGCGGCGAGCGCCACCTTGATCTTCCGATAGGTGTCGGCTTCGAGCCCGCAGGGTGCGCACAGCTCGAGGTGAGCCGCCAGCCCGTCGATCGCATGCGGGTCGTCGAGCTCGTCGTCGAGGAAGCGCTGGAGCAGCCGACCGACCTCCGGACACGTCAGCGCCTCGCCCGGCTTGATCGCCGGCCAGCGATCGCCCGTCATCCGACGGAGCATCATGCGGATCATTCGTGCCTCCCGGTCTCGAGATCGGCGTGGGTCGGCGCCACACCCGCCCGACGCAAGTGCTCGCGGATTCTCGTCCGGCCGCGGTGCAGCCTCGACATGACCGTCCCGATCGGCACCCCGAGCACCTCGGCCGCTTCGGCGTAGGTCAGCCCGTCGACGTCGACCAGCTCGATCACCTCGCGAAAGGCCGGCGACACCGACGCGAGCGCGACGTCGACCTCGGCGTCGAATTGCAGATCGACGAAGCGGTCCGGTCGGACGGCCTCGTCGTCCACGGGCGCCTGCGCCGCCCGCTCGAGCTGCACGTCGGGGTCGCGCAGGAGCTCGGGGCGCCGCCGCCGATTGCGGTTGATGTGGGTGTTGCGCAGGATCGTCAGCAGCCAGGCGCGCGGGTGCCGTCCGTCGAACCGCTCGATCGCGCCGAACGCCCGCAGCATCGTGTCCTGCACGAGGTCCTCGGCGTCGGCCCGGTTGCGGGTCAGCGAGTTCGCCACCCGCAGCATCACCTCGACCTCCGGCAACACGTACTGCGCGAAGCGCTGTTCGGCCACCGATCCGCCGCTCGTCACCGGCACCTCGACGACGGCCGTCGCGTCGTGGCTCCTCGCATCGCACCAGCTTCCCACGAACCGGAAACCCACCGGCGGCGCCTCGGTATGCCGTCGATGTGCCGTCGGGCCGGTGGCGAACCGTCGCCGCGCGTGGCGGTCGGGCGAGGAGTGCTGGCCTGGTCGCAGGCAGATCGGACACCGACGCATCGGTCGCCAGACGTCGGCACACGGATCGCGATCGTCAGCGGCCGAGCTCGATCAGGATCGCGAGCGCCAGTCCGAACCCGGTGAACACGATCGTGCCGATCCCGAGGATGCGGGCGGCCGTGGGGTGCACGGGGCTCTGGCCGGCGCGGAGCGGGCCGTGGAGGTCGTCATAGTGCCGGCCGCTCCAGACGAGGATCGCCGAGCCGACGACGACCCACGCGACCCCGACCGATGCGATCACGTAGTGCACCGTCTGCGCGGCGTAGCGCGCGAGCAGGACCCCGGCGACCATCGACGCGATCGCCGAGCGTTCCCACGCCAGCGCGGTCCGCTCGTGCTGGAGGCCAGGGTCGAACACCACGTCGGGTCGCCCGCGGGCGCTCATCGCCGCGACCTCGACGTCATGCGAGATCGATCACGAACAGGATCGCCGACACGATCGCGACGATCGCGACGCCGATCGCGATCAACATCGGGAGGCGGGACGGCGGCAGCGGCTGATCGAGACGGATCGCCTGCTCGTTGAGCGCCCAGCGGCGGTAGGAGCTCGCCGCCGTGAGGAAGCTGAGTGCCAACAACCCGATGCCGAGCACTTCCTCGCCCGGGAAGTCCTCGAGGATGGTGACGGCCGCGAGCCCGCCTGCGGCCAGGGCCAACGCGGTCCGGATCCAGGCGAGGAAGGTTCGCTCGTTGGCGAGCGTGAACCGGTAGTCGGGATCCTTGCCGACGCGTCGCGGGTCGTCGGGGAAGAGATGTCGTCGCACGTTGTCGTCGCGTCCGAGGCGATGTCCTCACTGATCCGGAGCCGGCGTCGTGTCCCGAGTGGCTCGTCGACCGACGGCCGGCGTGGCTGTCGCCGATACTACGTCGCCGGGTCAGCTCCGATCGCCATCCGCGTCCGGCCCGTCGGGGGCCGCCGCCGCGTCACCGGTCGATTCGGGCGCCACGACGTGCTGGAAGAGCCGGAGGGCGTGCGGCGGCACGCGCTCGTACCGCCAGTCGATTCCGTCGTCGATCGCGTCGCGCGCCATGTCGGCGAGCTCGTGCGCC
>JAUHYJ010000722.1 GCA_030425785.1 Acidimicrobiia bacterium
GCGTGCGCGACGGCTTCGCGGCGTCGCAGCCGATCCTCGGCCCGCGCGCGTCGTGAGCGACGTCGATCCGAAGCGGCTGGCGAGCGGCTACGTGCTCGGCTTCCTGTTCTTCGCGCTCGTGCTACTGCTGTGGCTGCGCGGCATGGCGCGGTTCATCGTGCCGGCGCTGATCATCGGCGGGCTGATGTACTTCGCGAACCGCGTCTGGAAGAAGGTCAAGGAGCCGGTGGACTAGCGGCGGCTCGTCACGAGCCGGCGCAGGTGCTCGTGCGTGTCGGTCGCCGCGGAGATGACGTGGTTGGGCACGACCGCCCACGGCCCCGTCCAGTTGACGTTCGACACGAACGGCACCTTCTGACGGGCTGCGGTGACGGTGAGGTAGCCGGCCGCACGCGACTCGACGCCCGTGACGTTCATCGCCACCGCTGACGCCTCGCCCGCGATGGCGGCGGGCAACGGCGCCTCGACGATCCACCCGGGCCACAGCCGACCGATCTCGCCGGGGGCCCGCGTGTCCTTGATCCGCGTGGGAGCCAGTGGGACGAACAGCCCGATCTGGGACAGCGCAGCGCTCTCGCCGGTGTAGTAGCCGGCCACGTCGACGATCAGGTGCGCCGAGAAGATCGAGTACACCTTGATGCGACGCCGGCCGCCGATCGTCGTGATCGGGCACACGACCGCCGAGGCGCGGGTGTCGCCCGGCGCCGACGCGTTGAGGCTCGACGTCGACGGGGGCGGACCGTCGTACCCCTCCGGCACGACACTGAAGTGCCCGGCGCGGGTGCACTCGGTCGCGGTGAGGTTGAGCACGACCGCGCTGGCGGT
The DNA here is from genome assembly GCA_030425785.1 of Acidimicrobiia bacterium. Lineage (GTDB taxonomy): Bacteria > Actinomycetota > Acidimicrobiia > Acidimicrobiales > Ilumatobacteraceae > Ilumatobacter. Next base: position 826 of record JAUHYJ010000722.1, read on the forward strand.
CGGCGCGGTCTCGGCGGTGACGTCGATCGTCGTGAACGAGTCGTCGGGGATGATCGACAGCGGCCCGCCCGCGGTCAGCTCACGCGAGTCGTACGCGCGCCGAGGCGTGTCGAGGCTGACGAACCGGCCGGCCCGCACCGCGCCGTCGACCGGCTGGTAGTAGCCGAGCACGTCGACGATCAGGTCACACGGCATCAGGCTCTCGACGTCGATCGAACCGGTGCTGCCGAGCTTGACCGTGACCATGTTGGCGTTGACCGCCCACGGGGTCGTGTTGAGGTTCGACGCGAGCGGGAGCGCCTGACCGGTCGGGAACACGGTGACGTGGTTCGGGTCGCCCCAGTTCACGGCCGTGACGGTGAACACCGCACCGGTCGCCTCGTCGGGCACGCCGGCCACGCCGCCCACCCGCACCCGGATGCGGCGGTCGTTGACACGATCGACGTCGTAGGCACCGGGCGAGCGCGTGTCGGCGAGCCGCACGGCGTTGTCGAGGATGTGGAAGTTGCCGGCGCCGGCGGGCGTCTCCGCCTCGGCGAACCCCTCGGGCAGGAACGAGCCGGCCGTCGCCGCGCCGACGACCGCACCCGCTCCGGCGAGGAACCGCCGCCGTCCGAACGCGCCGCCAACGTCGCTCACGGGGGATGCAGGTGTCGGGGTCGAGTCGTTCATCACGCCGCCTTCGAGAACGTGATGAGGCTACCGGTCGGCCATCATCCGGTGCCGACGGATCTCGTACGTCGTCAGCGCCGCCGCGGCCGACACGTTGAGTGAGCTGATCCGGCCGAGCATCGGGATGCTGACGACCAGATCGCAGCGGTCGCGCACGAGACGGCTGAGACCGGCGCCCTCGGCGCCGAGCACGACGCACACCGGCTCGACGGCGAGGTCGCCGATCTCGAACAGGCTGCGATCGGCCTCGTCGTCGAGCCCGACCACCCAGATGCCGGCGTCGCGCATCCGCTGCAACGCCGCCGGGAGCCCGGCGACGACGGCGATCTCGACGTGCTCGATCGCCCCGGCCGACGCCTTCGCGACCGTCGGCGTGACGTGGACGGCCCGGTGTCTCGGCACGACCAGCGCGTCGACCCCGGCGCCGTCGCAGCTCCGCACGATCGCCCCGAGGTTCCCCGGGTCGGTGACGCCGTCGACGGCGACGAGGAACGGCGCACGGCCGGCGCGCCGGCGGAGGTGGCGTCCGAGGTCGGCCTCGGGCAGGGCTGCCGCGAGCGCGAGGACGCCCTGCGGTGCCTCGCTCCGTGCGGCCGCCTCGAGCTTCTTGCGGGCGACGGCGATGACCGGGACGCGGTTCGAGCGCGCGATCTGGACGATGTCGTCGACCGCGTCGGTGCCCTCGAGCTCGCCCGAGATCCAGA
>JAUHYJ010000723.1 GCA_030425785.1 Acidimicrobiia bacterium
GGTAGACCCCGCGCAGGGTGAACGCGCTCTGACCGTCGATCTCCTGCACCTGGTAGAAGCCGTCGGTGTTGCTCTGCCAGCAGTCGAGGACGACGCCCTCGAGCGGGGTGCCGTCGGGGTCGGTGATGCGGCCCCGCACGACGACTCGGTCGCCGGCGTCGTCGTCGTCGAGCATCGACTCGCCGTTGGCGCGCTCGGGTGAGCCGGGTGCGTAGAACGGTCCGAGCACGGTGTTCTCGGTGGTGCCCTCGGTCGGGGAGTAGTTCAGCATCTCGACGAGGGTCGACACGCCGAGGGTGTCCGACATCAGGATGAACTCCTGGCGGGTGTCGGAGCAGATCTGCCCGGTCGCGGTGAGGAACTGGATGCCGGCCATCCACTCGTCGCGGGTGAGCTCGACCTCACGGACGAACTCGTGCAGGTGTCGGATCGCGACCTGCATCACGTACTTGAGCCGCTCGTCGTCGCCGGCGTCGTAGCGCGCCAGCACCTCGGTGAGCAGTTCGTCCGGACCCGTCATGTCAGCCATCGTGACCCCCTCGTCATGATCCCGTCGTCGACGACCCGGGGTGATCGCCCCGAGCTCGCCCAGCGACCGTAGTGCGCTCGCCCGGAACGCCCCGGCACGTGCGTTCGCCGGTGCGGATCACCCGCCCTTCCAGACGAACTCGGGCCACCCCCAGGTGACGCAGAACCCGCCGACGCTGATGATCGCGAACGACAGGGCGAGGCCGAGCATCACGGCGGCGCGGCCCTTGCTCCGGGTGATCCCCGGGGCCGGCATGTACCACTCGGGGAGCAGCGCGAAGGTCTCGGGCTCGTCGCCGCCGAAGCGTTCGACATCGGGGTCGAACGGGTCGAACGTCTCCGCCGCGAGCGCCAGGTCGGTCAACTCGTCGTCGGTGAAGGTGACGGCATCGAACGGGTCGGGCTCGACGCCGTCGAGGTCGTCGGGCACGTGCGCACCCTACGTCGCCCCGTACTGTGCGGTCCATGGGGTCGTGGAGCAACCGGGTGGCGGTCGTGACGGGTGGGGGCGGCGGGATCGGTCTGGCGATCGCCGAGCACGTCGTCGGCGCCGGCGGTTCGGTCGTGATCGGCGACCTGAACGCCGAGCGCGGCGAGGCTGCGGTCGCACGGTTGGGCGAACGGTCCCGATTCGAGCGCGTCGACGTCTCCGACGAGCGCGATGTCGAACGGCTCACCACCGCCGCCGTCGAGGCGTTCGGCTCGCTCGACGCCATGTTCAACAACGCCGGGGTCGGTGGGGCGTTCGGGCCGATCACCGAGCAGACCGTCGAGGCGTGGGACGCGACGTTCGCGATCAACACCCGGTCGGTCTTCCTCGGCACCAAGCACGCGGCTCGCCGCATGATCGAACAGCGCGGCGGCGGGGCGATCGTCAACACCGCGTCGATCGCCGGCATGACCGGCGGCGGGGGACCGCAGGCGTACTCGGCGGCCAAGGCGGCCGTGATCGGGTTCACGAAGGCGACCGCGGCGGAGCTCGCCGAGCACCGCATCCGCGTCAACGCGGTGTGTCCCGGAGCGATCTACACCGAACTGCTCACGCGTGGTCGCCCCGAGGTGACCGATGCCTGGCGGGCCGAGATCCAGCCGTGGCCCGAACGCGGTGAGCCCGAGATGGTCGCCGATGTGGCGGTCTGGCTGGCGAGCGACGAGTCGCGGTTCGTCACCGGCGAGGCGGTCGTCGTCGACGGCGGTCTCCTCGCGGCCACGCCGCGCCTGCTCGATCACGACCTGCCACACCTGCGCCGCATGTCCGGCATCGCCTATGGCAACACCGGGCGCGACGCCGAGGTGCGCCGACTCGACGGTTAGCGTCCCGGCCGTGCCGATCGCCTCGTACAAGGACCTGTGCATCGACGCCGTCGACGTCGAGGCGCTCGGTCGCTTCTGGGCCGCCGTGCTCGATCGCGAGTTCGAGCTCCGCGCCGACGGCATCGGCCGGCTCACGGGATCGCTGCCGACGCACGTGGTGTGGATCAACCCGGTTCCCGAACCGAAGTCGGTGAAGCACCGGGTGCACCTCGATGTGTTCGGCGAATCGGTCGACACGTTGCAGCGGCTCGGCGCAGACGTGATCCGTCCCGAACGGCGCTGGACGGTGATGTCGGACCCGGAGGGTGGCGAGTTCTGCCTGTTCGCTCGCGACACCGTGCCCGACGAGCGTCTCT
>JAUHYJ010000724.1 GCA_030425785.1 Acidimicrobiia bacterium
CGGGCGAGTTGTTCGGCGGCGAAGACCCGTTCCCATTTCATCGATCCGGGAACTCGGGCGCGCTGTCCCGATCGGGATCGGGACGACTGTGCGGTCACGGTCGTAGGAACCGGAACTCGAACGGGAAGCCCGTGCTCACCGGCCCGGACGGCACACGGTCGTCCCGCCTCGCTCGATGGCACCTGTTCCCACGTCGCCGCACCCGCGACCGGGGTAGCGATCCCGTACGAGGCGAGGAGCACTTGGTTGCGTGGCGAGTAGTCGGCCCACACCGAGCAGCGTTCGACGATCGAGCCCCACGAGCCGGCGTCGGTGAGCGTGGATGTCGCCCATCGGTCGAGGTGGGTGAGCATCGGGGCGGGGTCGTCTTCCGGGAACTCGATCGCCGACGTGATCCGGGCCATCAGTCGCCGTCCCGGTCACATCGGGGGTGGCAGCACACGACGGTTCGCGACCCCAGCCGCTGCTGCACGCCGGTTCCCGGCTCCACCCGAGCGCCGCACTTCTCACACCGCCCGGCGACTCGGTTCACAGAGCGGAGGGGCGACGAGACCGTGCTCGCCTCGACCGTCTCCTTGGCAGGTGGTTCGTCCTGAGCTGCCGGTGGATCGTCGACGGCGGTCGCCGCCGCCGACGTGTCGAACGAAAGCGCGAGCTGGTCGCTGCCGGAGTGGTCGTGATGCTCCCGGCGGGCCTGGCGCGTCCGGGGAACGGGTCGGCCGTTGCGGCTCGCCTTCGGCAACTGCTCTCGGGAGAATCGCATCGTCGACGGGTCGAGCACCGGGCCCGAGTCCTTCGCCGGTTGCCCGGTCGACGGGCACGTCGCGACGGTCGGCCGTTCGTCGGCGGGTGGGAACAGCGAAGCGAGCCGCCTCTCCTTCCACCAGCGGATCGCTCGCAGGTGGATCGGTGGGAGCGTCCCGTGAAGCAACAGCGCCTCGCCCGGCACCAGCGTTCGCAGCAGGTGGTTCGGGATCAGGTCCTCGCGTTGTAACGACTCCGAGATCGAGCGTCGACCCCGACCGACACCGCCGTACACGTCGGCCGACCACGACCGGCGAGCGACGTGCTCGGTCCCCGTCACCGTGTGGAGGTAGCGCAGCGTCGCCGCGTCGTCGATGCCGGCGAAGAAGACCTTCGAGCGGTGTCCGCCCAGCACGGTGTCCGCGAGCGTGCCATACCGGTGCTGGATCTGCGACAGCGACTGCCAGCACGTCACGTAGTGGGCGCCGAGCGCGGCGATCGTCGACACCTCCGACGGCAGCCAGCCCAGCTCGAGCTGGCCCGTCTCGTCGATCAGGAACAGCACCGGCTTCGACAGCTTCCGTCCGGCGATATCCCACGCGTGGACCGAGTCCTTCAACTCGGCGAGCAGCCCACCGAGCACGGGTGACAGCCGCTCGAACTCGGTCTGCGGCGCTGCGAGGTACAGCGTGTTCGACTTGGCGTCGCCGCCCGACATCAGCCACTCGAGATCGACGAAGCGGGGCCGCTCGACGTGCTTGGTCTCGACGTCGTAGAAGACCCTCGCGTCGTCGGTCGCGGTGTGTGCAACTGACGGTTCGAGCCACGGATCGACGGCAAGACGCGCCGTGGCGTAGATCGACGAGCGGATCCGATCGTCCTCGTTCGCCAGCCCGATGAACGCCGTTGCGGCATGGCGAGCCATCAGCTGCACGCGAGGCGGCTGCGACTCGTCCAGCCCTTGGTCGAGCAGCGCATTGATCGTCGGCTCGGTCGCCATCGCCACCGTCGACACCCACGTCGCGATCTGCTGCATGTTCACCGGCTTCGGGGCGTCGGCACCGGGGAGCGTCACGAGCTGCGACAGCCCTGCGACGCACATGAACGACCCGAGCAGCGCCTCACCGTGCTTCGCCCAGTAGTCGGCGGAAGTGACCCCCGACTTCGGGATCGCCTGCGCCAAGGCTCGACCCGTGATCAACGCCTCCTTCGCCGACGCCACTCGCCGAAGCGGCGACCAGCGCGCCGACGGCAGCCCGGTCGATGCGGCCGGATCGAACACGGCAACCTGCCCCTTGCCGGCCCGTGCCGCAACCGTGACGTCGTAGAGGTCGCGCTTGACCGACACGATCACGGCCGGGCCGTCCCACGTCGCGGCGGCGGCCGTGGCGAGTTGCGTCTTACCTGAACCAGTCGGGCCGATCAGCGCAACCGACCCACGGGAACCCTGC
>JAUHYJ010000725.1 GCA_030425785.1 Acidimicrobiia bacterium
TGCGTTCGTCCCCGCCGTCGCCTGACCGGTTGGTGGCGGCATGGTGGCGGCGCCGCGATCACGATGTGATCGCGGTCACGTACGGTGGCGGCGTGGTGCTGTCGCCGAACCGGTGCGGGTTCGTCACCGGTTCGTCACAGACATCGGACAGGATGCGGGGCCAGCCGAGGAGGTTCCCAGTGTTGCGTTCCGTTTCCCCGACTCCGTCTCCCGACGACCTGCCCGCCGGGCCCGCCGAATTCGTCGACGACCGCCACGTCATCGAGATGGGCGGTGACAATCTCGTCATCCGTGCTGCGAGCGCCGTCGACCTCGACCGCACCCGCTCACTCGTCGACGCCGTCAACGCTGCGAGCGCGGCCGGCGTCACCGTCGTCATCGATCCGCACACCGAACGGTGCGACGACGGCCTCGCCGCGTTCGCCGAGCGTGTGCTCGTGCCGTGTCGCGACCACCGCACGTGCACGCCCGCACCCGCCGAGGTCGCGTCGACCGGGTGCGTCCGACTGCTCGGCGACGAGACCGTCTGGACCATCGACCTCGAGGGCGGCCGGCTGTGTCGCACCGACGACGTCGTCGACCTGCGGTTCGTGCCGGCATCGGCGTGGATCGACGTGGTCGCCGTCCACGTCGGGCCGCAGCGGTTGCGGGCGAGCACCAACGACGGCCGCGTCTTCAGCACGTCACGCCGCCACGGCGGCAACGATCGGCGCCCGCAGGAGCCCGTCTGCGCCTGAGGCCGAGCCGGGGCCGACCCGGCGGGTTTCGGCCCGATGTCGACGGGGAATCAGCACGGCATGGACATCTTCGAAGCCCTCCGCAACGATCACGAACGTCAGCGTGACCTCGTCAACCGCCTCCTCGAGACCGAAGGTGACTCGCCCGAGCGCCGCGAGCTGTTCGATGCGCTGAAGACCGAGCTCGAGGCCCACGCCGGCGCCGAGGAGCGGTTCTTCTACATCCCTCTGATGGAGCACGACCTGACCCAGGACAAGGCCCGTCACTCCGTCTCGGAGCACAAGGAGCTCGACGACTTCGTCGAGCAGCTCGACGGGTACGACATGAGCGGCCCGCAGTGGATCCAGACCGCCAAGGAGCTGGCGCACCGCCTCACGCACCACCTCGACGAGGAGGAGCACGAGGTGTTCCAGCTCGCCGGCAAGGCCCTCACGGCGACCGAGAAGACCGATCTCGCCGCCTCCTATGAGGGCGACATGCACCGCCGTCGCGCCACCGTCTGATCGCGCCGGTCCACTCCGTCCGAGCGCGCCGGTTGATCTCCGCGCGGCGATCACCGTCGTCGGCGAGACGGCCTGGATGAGCTCGAGGAGCCTCGTCGCGGGTGCAGTGACCGCGAGCCGCCCCGTTCCCGACCCGCACGCGCCTCGCGACGTGTCGTCGTTTCGACGGCCGCGCTGCTGGGTACACACCCGTCGTCATGCAGTTGTCCAATGCATCTCCGATCGCCTCCGGCCCGACGACGCCACCCCGGCCGTCGCCCTCTGATCCGAACGGACCGGCGCGGCCCGTCCGACCCGCACCGCAGCCGGCACGGCCGAAGCACCCGCCGGTCTCGCCCGAACGTCCCGCACCGGTCGGCCCACCGATCTGATCGCCCGAACGTCCCGCACCGGTCGGCCCACCGATCTGATCGCGGCCGGTCCGCCCGACGAGCACCGCCCAGCCCTCGAGGCTGGGCCGTGGCGCGCGCCCTGTGCCAACATCACGTGCCGTGGGCAAGGGTTCCGGTGGCAAGGAGTCCGGTGGCAAGGGTTCCGGCACGCCGACGAGGCCGTGTTGGGAGGTCCGGGCGTCGCCGGTGCACGGGCGAGGCGTCTTCGCCACCCGTCGCATCGAGGCCGACGAGGTCGTCCACGTCGCCCCGGTCCTGCTCTTCTCCGACGAGGAGTACGAGCACCTGGCCGAGACCCTGCTCGTCGACTACGTGTTCGAGTGGCACGAGGGTGGCGTCGCGCTGGCGCTCGGCGTGGGTGGACTGTTCAACCACGACCCGAAGCCGAACCTGCGCTACGAGTTGTGTGACGACGACGACCCGGCGCGCCCCGCGCACGCGTACGTCGCCGAGCGGCGGATCAAGCAGGGTGAGGAGCTGACGATCGACTACGGCGACGACTACGCCGAATGGCAGGGGTGGATCTGACGTCGGGCAGTCGACTGCACTGCA
>JAUHYJ010000726.1 GCA_030425785.1 Acidimicrobiia bacterium
TGTTCGCCCGGCTCACCGACATCAAGCGCCACGTCGGCGTCACGATCAAGGCCGACGTGCCCGACTCGATGACGATGCCGACCTGGATCGGCTCGTTCTCCGGCGCCAACTGGCACGAGCGCGAGACCCACGAGATGTTCGGCATCGGCTTCGACGGCCACCCCGACCTGCGCAACATCTACCTGCCGGGCGAGTTCGAGGGGCACCCGCTCCGCAAGGACTTCCCGCTGCTCGCCCGGATGATCAAGCCGTGGCCCGGCATCGTCGACGTCGAGCCCATGCCCGAGGCCGCCGAGGACAAGGCCGACGAACCCGTCCCGGTACCCGACGACGCTCCCAAGTCGGACGACACCGCAGCGGGCGACGCCGCCGAGGCGGCCACGGCGCCCTCGACCGACGCCGAATCGCCGGCCGCGAACGTCGACGAGTCGGCCGACGCGACCACGGTGACCACGCCACCGACCGACGCCACATCGACCGACGACGCGTCGGCCGACGCCGCCGACGCCGACGCCGAGCGGGTCGGTGACGCCACCGAGGCCGCCGACGCGACCCCGGCGGCCGACCAGCCCGAGTCGGCGGCGGCGAGCGATGACCAGGCGGACGACGAGCCCGCGTCGGATGACGCCGCGCCGGAGCCGGCGCCGGGCGACGCGTCGGAGACGGCACGGGCCGAGACGGCCGACGACGCCGGCACGACCGGTGATGAGCCGGCCGACCTCGGGCCGGGCACCACCACCGAATCGACCGATGCCGACGCGGCGGCGCCGACCCCGGGCCGCGCCACCGAGGAGCATCCCGACGGACTCACCGGCGGCGACCCGGACGAGGAGCGCGACGCATGACGATGCTCAACGAACGCCAGCAGCTGTCGTACATCGCGTCGCAGGCCGCGGACGCGCGACTGAACGTCGAGCTCGAGACCGAGGGCATGACCCTCAACATCGGGCCGCAGCATCCCGCCACGCACGGCACGCTCCGGATCGTCGCCCGCCTCGACGGCGAACAGGTCGTCTGGGCGGAACCGATCGCGGGGTACATGCACCGTGGCTACGAGAAGCTCACCGAGGTCCGCACGTTCCCGCAGGTCACCACGCTGATCAACCGGATCGACTGGCTCGGCAGCTTCGCGAACGAGGTGCCGTTCATCCTCGCCGCCGAGCAGCTGATGGAGATCGAGGCGCCGCCGCGCGCCCAGTACATCCGCACGATCCTGTTCGAGCTCTCGCGCATCGCGAACGTCGGGCTGTTCCTCGGCGACCTCGGTGTGCAGATGGGCGCGATCACGCCGGTGTTCCTCGCCTTCCGCGACCGCGAGTACGTCCTCAACCTGATCGAGGGAGCGACGGGCGGACGCTTCCACCCGAACTTCGACCGCATCGGTGGCCTCAAGGACGACCTCCCCAAGGGCTGGATCGATGAGACCAAGCAGGTCATGCGCAAGCTGCGCGGCTTCTGCGACGAGATCGAAGACCTGCTGTTCGGCAACGAGATCTTCCAGAGCCGCACCCGCGGCATCGGCGTCATCCCGGCCGACGTGGCCAAGTCGTACGGCCTGTCGGGCGCGAACCTGCGCGCCTCGGGCGTCGACTGGGACCTGCGCCGAGACCAGAGCCTGCCGATGGCGTGGGACAAGGCCGATTGGCGGGTGTGGACGCACCCCGACGGCGACTCGTGGGCCCGCTGCTGGATCCGCCTGCAGGAGACCCGCGAGGCGTGCAAGATCGTCGAGCAGCTCATCGACGACATCCCGTCCGGCCCGGTCATGGCCAAGGTGCCCCGCATCATCAAGGTGCCCGAAGGCGAGGCGTGGGTGTCGACCGAGAACCCGCTCGGTGAGATGGGCTACTACGTGGTGAGCAAGGGCGACCTCGGCCCGTTCCGGGTCAAGATCCGTTCGGCGAGCTTCAACAACATGTCGATCGCACCCTGGGTCCTGAAGGGCGTGTACGTCCCCGACATCATCACGATCCTCGCCTCGCTCTACTTCATCCTCGGAGACATCGACCGATGAACACGATTGAACCCGTGCTCCTCTGCGAGCGACGAGGCGCCAGCCGAGGAGCGGCTCACAGCGGCCTGCGTGGCCGGGGAACGCAGTAATGTCGCAGCTCGCCGTTGAGATCCCCTACTGGGGACAGTCGTTGTTGCGCGTGCTCGGTGGCATCGTCGCGGTG
>JAUHYJ010000727.1 GCA_030425785.1 Acidimicrobiia bacterium
GGCCGCACCGCCGAGCCACTCGACGAGCTTGTCGAGGTCGTCGGGGGTCGCGACCGAGATCGTGCGGGCGCCGTCGACGCTGCGCTTGGCCATGCCGGTGAGCACGCCCCCCGGCCCGAGCTCGGCAAATTCGGTGACGCCGAGCGACGACAGCGTCTGGAGGCAGTGCTTCCAGCGCACCGGGCTGGCGAGCTGGGCCGAGAGCAGGCTCGTCCACTCGCCGGCCACGTGGTGCGGCTTGGCGTCGACGTTCGACACGACGGGGATCTCGGCGGTACGGATGTCGGCGGCCGCGATCGCATCGCGCAACCGGTCCCGGGCGGCGGACATGAACGCCGTGTGGAAGGCGCCCGAGACCTGGAGCGGCATGACCCGCTTGGCGCCGAGATCCTTGGCCTGCTGGCCGGCTCGTTCGACACCTGCCGGTGACCCCGCGATCACGACCTGACCGGGGGCGTTGAAGTTCGCGACCCACACGTCGGCGTCGGCCAGATTGCAGGCGACCTCGACCTGGTCGTCGTCGAGGCCGAGCACCGCAGCCATGGTGCCCGGCTGGGCCGCCCCGGCGTCGTGCATCGCGGCGGCCCGTTCGGACACGAGCACGACACCCTCCTGGAAGCCGAGCGCACCCGACGCGGCGAGCGCCGTGTACTCGCCGAGCGAGTGACCGGCGCAGTAGCCGGCGTCGATGCCGAGCCGCTCGACGGCGTCGAGCACCATCAGGCTCGACACGAAGGTGGTGAGCTGCGCGTTCCGGGTGTCGCGCAGCTCGTCGGCGTCGGCGTCGAGCAAGAGGGCGCCCACGTCGCGGCCCGCGACGTCGCTGGCTTCCTCGACGAGCTCCCAGCTGTCGTGGTCGACCCAGGGCCGTCCCATGCCGGGGCGCTGCGACCCCTGACCGGGGAACGTGAATGCGAGCATCGGCAGCGAGGCTAGACCCTGCGCGCCCGGCCACCGACACTACTCATCGGTAACCCGTGATCGTCCGGGGATCGTCCAGGATCGTCGGCGGGGGATCCGTGGCCGGGCGATGGCGCTGCCGTACTCTGCCGCCATGAGCAACACGCCGCCGCCGCCTCCGTCGACGCCGCCGCCTCCGCCATCGGCACCACCCCCGCCCCCGCCGGGCTCGGGGTCGTCCGGCGGGCCGTTCGTGCCGGGCGGGCACACGCTCCCGCCGGCGTGGAAGCGGATCCTGGCGCGGTTCCTCGACGGTCTGATCGTCGGGATCGCGTTCGGGTCGATCATCAACGCCGTCGTCTACAGCGACGGCGGAGCCGGACTGGGCGGGTTGGGTGCCGACGCGTCGTTCGGGGAGGTCTACACGGCGGGGGTTCTGCAGGCGATCGTCTACTTCGTGTGGGATGCCGTCATGACGAAGCAGTACGGCGGCTCGCCGATGAAGCTGGCGTTCGGCATGAAGGTCGTCCAGGCCGACAGCGGCGCCGACGTCGAATGGCGGCACGCGATCATCCGGTGGGCGGTGCCCGGCGCATTCGCGCTGATCCCGGTGCTCACGCTCGGCGGGTTGGCCTCGATCGTCATCGTCGTGACGAGCCTCGTGTTCCTCTTCGTCAGGCCGCTGCGTCAGGCGGTCTGGGATCTGGCGGCGGGCACGCTCGTCGTCAACCGCTGAGGATCGAACGGTCGATCGTCCGTCGCCTGCGGGCCGATAGCCTCGTCGAGCACGCCCCGGTAGCCCAACGGCAGAGGCAGCGGTCTCAAACACCGTCAAGTGTGGGTTCGAATCCCACCCGGGGCACGTCGCTCGCTCGGCCGACCGACGGGATAGGTTCGGGGCGTGTCCTGGCTCGTGAAGCGGCGACTGGCCCAGAATGCAACTCGGTTGCGGTCGCTCCAACAGGAGCTCCGCCAGGTCGACGAGCAGCTCGACCACTTCCGGTCCGACGCCGACGACTCGGCGCTGCGTGCGCTCGTGTCCGAGACGCCCGGTGCCTCGCAGGAGGCGCACGAGGCGCGCAAACACGCCGACGCCATGACCCGGCATCGTGAGCGCCTCGTCGAATCCATCGCCGAGCTCGAGCGCCGGCAGGACGAGTTGCTCGACCGGATGCGGGCGCACGGGGTGACGCTCTCGGCGGAGCCTCTGTACGCGGACTACGTGTACCCGGCGGCGGCGATGATCGACCTGGCGGGCGGCCCCTTGAAATGCA
>JAUHYJ010000728.1 GCA_030425785.1 Acidimicrobiia bacterium
GGGTGGCTCGATCGCCTCGACCACGGCCGTGACGCCGTGCCCCTTGTCGGCGAGCCAGCGTCCCGCCCACTCCCAGCCGCCGAGGTGCGGGAGCGCCAGGATCACGCCGTTGCCGCCGTCGAGCGCGCTCGTGACGTGCTCGTAGCCCTCGACCCGCATCCCTCGATCGACGGCACGTCGGGTCAGGTGCGGCAAGCGGAAGCTCTCGAGCCAGTACCGCGTGTACGAGTCGAACGCGAGCTGCACGGCACGCCGCATCCGAGCGTCGCCCATCGTGGGGTCGGCGCGGCGCAGGTGGCGCTCGATCATCGCCCGGCGCTCGGGGCTGGCGAAGCTCGCGCCGAAGCCCAGCGCCGGGGCGAGGTTCTGGGCGGCGAACCCGGGCAGACCGCGAGCGGCGAACGCTGCGAGCTTGAAGCCGCCGAGCGTGGCCGTGTCCGTGATGCCGAGACGCTCGTCGGCCATGACGTCAGCCTGCCGTCAGTCCTGCCGGCGTGGAACGCGCTCTCGGAGCGGCACCCGCGTGCTGCGGCGCGCCGTGCGGGCCGAGCGCCGCGACTCCCGTCGTTCCCGTCGCAGATCGATCCGGGCCTGCGTGGCCGGAGCCACCGCGGCCTGCTTCCAGACCTTGACGAAGCGTTGGATCGCCGTGATCGTGATGAGCACGAGCATGCCCCACAGGATCCAGACGAGCGCGCCGTCGACCCATGGCTCGATGAACAGCCCGACGCACAGCACGACGATCCGTTCCGCGCGTTCCATCAGGCCGCCCTTGGCGTCCAGGCCGAGCGACTCGGCCTTGGCGCGCTGGTACGAGATGACCCCCGAGACCGCCGAGACGGCGAACGGCAGCACGGCGAGCCGCGGGTCCTCGGTCTCGGCGAAGTAGTACGCGATGCCGCCGAGCAGGAGCGCGTCGGTGATCCGGTCGACCGTCGAGTCGAAGAAGGCGCCACGCTGGCTCGACGAGTTCGACGCCTTCGCGAGCGCGCCGTCGAGGAGGTCGGGCAGCGCTGCGGCGATCACCAACACGAGCCCCAGTCGCAGCCGGCCGGCACCGACGGCGACCGCAGCCGCCGCGCCGACCACGAGGCCGACGACCGTCAGGTGGTCGGGCGTGAGCTTGGTCTTGCGCAGGGCCGCACCGATCGGGCGGACGGCGGCGTCGACGGGCGCTCGGAACTTGCCGTCGAACACGTCAGTTCGCCCCCGGCATGGCCTCGGGGTTGTCCTCGATGAGGTGCTGGAGCACGGTGCCGTCGACCGCGTCGACCAGCACGAGGCCGCGACGGGTGGGCGGCTCGTCGGCCGAGTAACACAGCACGCGCCAGGTCGGGCGGCTCCGCAGACCGTGCCAGACCTGCTGCGCCGAGGCATGACCGACGGGGAAGCCCACCGCCTGCTGCGCCGCCACCAGCGCCTGCTGTTCGTCGACGTGCATCCGCCAGCCCGACGTGATGCTGATCAGCCCGACCAGGCCGAGCACGACCGCCGCCCACGCGAGCCCACCGTTCACCAGCGCGGAGCTGTCGCGACTGGTCAGGTAGGCGACGAGGCACAGGCCGGCGAGCACCAGGTAGAGCACGCCCGGGATCCGACGGCGCGAGTTGTCGGGGAACTGGTAGGCGCCGACGAACGCGTCGGGTTGCAGATCGGCCGGGAGCTCGTCGCGCAGTTCGTCGGCGCTGACCGCACCCGCGGCGCGCTGGGCGTCGGTGCCGTCGCTGACGTGGTCGGGGGCACTCATGGTCGCATCAGCCTACTGGCTGTCGGCGCCGGGCCAGGCGCTGCGCACCTTCGCCGCCGTCACGTCGAGTGGCTCGGGCAGGGTACGCGTGTTCGCGATCGCCGTCATGAAGTTGACGTCACCCGTCCAGCGCGGCAGGACGTGGACGTGCAGGTGCTCGCTCACCGAACCCCCTGCGGGTCGCCCGAGGTTGATGCCGACGTTGACGCCCTCGGGGCGATAGGCCGACTTGACCGCCCGCACCGCGTCGGTGACGGTCGCCCACATCTCGCTCGCCTCGTCGGGGTCGAGCGACTCGAGGTCGGCGATCTCGCGGTACGGCAGCACGAGCACGTGTCCGGTGCCGTACGGGAACGCATTGAGGATCGCGAAGCATCGCTCACCCCGATGCACGATGTTGGTCTCGTGGTCGCTCAGCCCCGACG
>JAUHYJ010000066.1 GCA_030425785.1 Acidimicrobiia bacterium
GTCGGCCGTGAAGCTGACGGGTTCGAGGATCGTCGTGCCGTCGTCGACGGTGCGGGCGACGCCCATGACCCGCAGGTGCGGGACGCCGGGCGATCCATCGGTCGTGGCGCAACGGGCCGGCCGGTCCTGGTCGGTCGGACGGGCACGCCGCGTCCTGCGGAGATCGCGTGCGAGGGCGTCGAGTGTGGCGTTGGGTGGTCGAGGGTCCATGTCGTGCTCCGTGTCGTTCGGTCGAGTCGTTCCGGACGCGTCGTCTCGGTCGTGTCGTCTTGGTCGTGACCCGAACGTACGGACGAGCGGGTGGCCGGTCATCGGGAGCGATTCCCCATCTTTCGCTCCGTGCTCGGGCTGCCCTCGGGGGTTCGACGCCTAGCCTGCCGATGATGTCCGAGCCGTCTGCCGACCGACCGACCGGTGCGCTCCCCGACTGGCTGGCGATCGCGCTCGTCACCGGCACGTCCGGCGCCGTGCTCGTGCTCGAGATCCTCGCCGGACGCGTGCTCGCCCCGTACGTCGGCGTCAACCTCGAGACCTACACGGCGATCATCGGCACGATCCTGGCCGGGATCGCGGTCGGCGCGTGGGCGGGCGGGGTGGCGGCCGACCGCTACGACCCGATGGCGCTCATCCCCCTCTTCCTCGTCGTGGGCGGCGGTCTGGCCGTCGCGTCGATCCCCATCGTGCGAGCGCTCGGCGGCGACGCAGGCGCCGGCGGATCGGGCGCCCCGAGCGTGCTGCTCGCGCTGTGGGGCTTCGGCCCGTCGGCAGCCGTCCTCAGCGCCGTGCCACCCGCCGTGGTCAAGCTCCAGCTCCGCGACCTCGACCGCACCGGGACGACCGTCGGGCGCCTGTCGGCGTGGGGTACGGCCGGGGCGATCGCCGGCACGTTCCTCGCCGGCTTCGTCCTCGTCGCCTACGCGGCGGTGACGACGCTGATCGTCACACTGGGCATCGTGCTCGCGATCTGCGGCGTGGCGCTCTGGCTCACCCGCCGTCTCGTCACCAACCAGGCGATGCTCTCGGCCGGAGGATTGCTCGCCCTCGCCCTCGTGGGTGCCGCGACGACGTCGACACCGTGCGACGTGCAGAGCGCCTACTACTGCATCGCCGTCGTCGACGACGCCGACAACCCGACGGGACACGTCCTCGTGCTCGACGACCTGCGACACAGCTACGTCGACACCGCCGACCCGACCCATCTCGAGTTCTGGTACGTCCGTCGCATCGCGGAGGCGATCGACGCGCTGGGCCCGAGCGGGCCTGTCGACGTCGTCGCGATCGGCGGCGGCGCGTTGACGGTCCCGCGTTGGCTCGAGGCCACCCGACCCGGCTCGGACCAGACCGTGCTCGAGATCGACCCCGACCTGATCGACGTCGTCGACGCCGAGTTCGGGTTGCCCGACGTCACGATCGTCACCGGTGATGGACGGCTCGGTCTCCGCCGGCTGCCCGACGACTCCGCCGACGTCGTGGTCGGTGACGCCTTCGGGAGTCGCTCGGTCCCCTGGCACCTCGCCACCGAGGAGTTCTTCGACGACGTCGCCCGGGTCCTGCGGCCGGGCGGCATCTACGTCGCCAACATCATCGACGGGGGCGACGAGTCGTTCCTGCGCGCCGAGGCGGCCACGATCGCCACCGCGCTCCCCCAGGTCGCCGTCCTGCGCGGCCCGACCGTCCTCGACGGATTCGCCGGCAACAGCATCGTGGTGGCGAGCGACCACCCGATCGACGTCTCCGCTCTCGACCCCGAGGGCGGCGAGTTCGTCGACGACCTCGACCGCTATCTCGACGACGCCCTCGTCCTGACCGACGACTTCGCGCCGGTCGACCAGCTCATCATCGGCACCCGCTGACCTGTCATCGGGGGTCAGGCACATGTCGCAAGGCTTGCGACATGTGCCTGACCCCCGTTGCAAGGCGTACGCTCGGGGGATGGGCCAGCTCGATCGTGATGCTCGCGTGTACGTCGCCGGACACCGGGGCCTCGTCGGTTCGGCGGTGGTCCGCCACCTGGAACACGAGGGGTTCACGAACGTCCTCACCGCAACTCGCGACCAGGTCGACCTGCGCGACCAGTCAGAGGTCTCGCACTGGTTCAAGGCGAACCGGCCCGACTACGTGTTCCTCGTCGCCGGCACCGTCGGCGGCATCCTCGCCAACAGCTCACGGCCTGCCGAGTTCATCTACGACAACCTGATGATCCACGGCACCGTCGTCCACGCCGCCAAGGAGACCGGCGTCGACAAGCTGCTGTACCTCGGGTCGTCGTGCATCTATCCCCGCGACGCCGACCAGCCCATGACGGAAGAGGCGCTCCTGACCGGCCCGCTCGAGCCGACCAACGAGTGGTACGCGGTCGCGAAGATCGCCGGCATCAAGCTCTGCCAGGCGTACCGCCGTCAGTACGGCTGCGACTTCATCTCGGCCATGCCGACCAACCTCTACGGCCCCGGCGACAACTTCGACCTCGAGTCGTCGCACGTCCTCCCGGCGCTCATGCGCAAGTTCCACGAGGCCAAGCGCACCGGCGACCCGGTCGAGGTGTGGGGCACCGGCGCCGCCTACCGCGAGTTCCTCCACGTCGACGACCTCGCGTCCGCCTGCCTCTACCTGATGGAGCACTACGACGGCGACGGGCACATCAACGTCGGCACCGGGGTCGACCTGTCGATCCGAGATCTCGCCGAGACGATCCGCGACATCGTGCACCCCGACGCCGAGATCGTCTGGGACGCGTCCAAGCCCGACGGCACGCCGCGCAAGCTGCTCGACACGAGCAAGCTGACGGCGCTCGGATGGTCGCCGTCGATCGAGCTGCGCGACGGCATCGAGTCGACGTACCAGTGGTTCCTCGACCACGTCGAGGGTGGGCTGCGCGGCGCATCGTCCGTCGCCGCCGTATGAGCGAGCGTCGTACCGACGCGGCCCGCATCGCGCTCGCATGGCGCGAACTGCGTCGCGGCGCCTCCGGCCAGGTGCTGCGCAGCCATCTCCTCGGCCCCGACGGACCCCGCCTCGAGCAGGCCCAACTCGACGCGCTCGAGATCATCGCCGCCGAGCCCGACGGCCTGCCGATGGGCGACTTCGCCGACGCGCTCCGCGTCGAGCCGAGCTCGGCGACCCGCGCCGTCGACCGTCTCGTGCGGCTCGGCCTGGCCGAGCGCATCCGCCACGACGGCGACAAGCGGATCGTCCTCGCACGGGCGACGGCCGATGGCGCCGCCACCGTCGCCCAGGTGCAGCGGCTCAGGGCGAGCGGCATGCAGCGCCTGCTCGAACCGTTCGACGACGACGAGCAGGCCCAGCTGGCGTCACTGCTCGAACGGCTCGTCGACTCGATCGACCGCGTCGTGGCCGAGCTGGCGGCCGAGGTGGCGGCCGAGACGTCAGGGCGTCGCTGAAGCCGCTCAGCCGTCGAGCGCGAGCGTCGCCGGGAGCCAGTCGTCGAGCCGTTCGAGGATCGCGGCGTCACTGCGGCCGAGCAGGTGACCGTCGCCCGGCAGCGTGACCAGCTCACCCGAGCCGGCGATCATCCGCACCATCTCGCTGGCCTGGACCGGCAGCAGCTCGTCGCGGTCGCCGTGGAACAGCAGCAACGGACGACCCGCCAGCGCGCCGGCGACCTCGCACCCGGCCGACTGCGTGGCGAAGGTGACGACGCCCGCGACCTCGGCCGTCATCACCACCGCCACCCGGACCGCGACCGCGCCGCCGAAGCTGTGTCCCATGACGACGACCCGCTCGGCGCCGTCAGCGACCGCCATCTCGACCGCGCACGCCACGTCGTGCGCGCATCGGTCGAGGTCGTTCGGGATGCGGTACCCGACCCGGTACACGCCGACGCCGCGGGCGGGCCATCGACGGGCCAGCTCGACGTACAACGCGTGGCCGGGCCCGAGCACGCCGCCCATCGCTCCACCGCACGCCACGATCGCCGCCCGCTGGTCGTCGGCTCGGTCGGCGAACACGGTCAGGAGACCGTGCGGGGTGTACATCTCGACGTGCTCGGTACCGGCGTGCTGTTCGGCCGACGAGCGTGCGAACACCTGGAGCGAATCGAGTGCTCGGGGCCCGGGAGACCGCTCCGCATCACGCGAGTCCATGGCCGGACCGTACCGGGGGACGTTCGCTGCATCCGCGTCGGACCACCGCGTTAGGGTCGGCGCTCGTGGCCGACCAGAGCACGTTCGCCGACCAGGCGATGGAGTACGCGCCCCAGCTGTACTCGGCCGCGCTGCGGATGACCCGCAACCAGGCCGACGCCGAGGACCTCGTGCAGGAGGCCTACCTGCGCGGGTTCCGGAGCTTCCACACCTTCCAGGAGGGCACCAACCTGCGGGCCTGGCTGTTCCGCATCCTGACCAACGCGTACATCAACAAGTACCGGGCCAAGCAGCGCCGACCGCAGGAGACCGACCTCGCCGACGTCGAGGACCTCTACCTGTACCGCCGACTCGGCTCGCTCGAGACCGCGGCGGCGTCGATGTCGGCCGAGGAGCAGTTCCTCGACCTGTTCACCGACGACGAGGTCAAGCACGCGCTCGAGGAGCTCCCCGAGAACTTCCGGTTGCCGGTCCTGCTCGCCGATGTCGAGGGATTCGCGTACAAGGAGATCGCCGAGATGCTCGAGATCCCGATCGGCACCGTGATGAGTCGACTGCATCGGGGAAGAAAAGCGATGCAACGCGCGTTGTACGAGTACGCCGAAGCACGCGGGCTCACCGTCGAACCAGCCGAATCGCCCGCCGACACCTCGTAGAACACCAACGCACGATGCCCGACTGCAACGAAACGCTCCGCGAACTCGACGCCTTCCTCGACGACGAACTCAGCGACGAGGTCCGCGTGCACATCCACGAGCATCTCGACGGTTGCTACGACTGCCTCCAGACCTTCGAGTTCCACGCCGAGCTGAAGATCGCGATCCGGCGCAAGTGCACCAACGACGAGATGCCGGCCGGGCTGCTCTCGAAGATCGAGCGGTGCTTCGACACCGACTTCGACGGCGACGGCGTCGTCGGCGGCAGCTGACCGACTCGAGCCGGCCGGGATTCCCCCGAACGACGGTTTCCTCGCTACGCTGACGCCCATGCTCGCCGCGTACATCTGGCACTGGTGGATCGGCCTCGTCATGCTGCTCGCCGGCGTCGGGGCCAGCCTCGCCCTCATCGTGGGCTACCTCAAGCAGGTGTCGTCGCAGCGCTACCCCGGCGGCAAGCGCGGTCGCGAGCAAGAGCTCTGACCGACCTCTCGCTCCTCCTCCCCCGCTGCACCTTCCCCCCTCCGGGCACGGCTGTCGCCGTCGCGTTCTCGGGCGGCCCCGACTCCACCGCGCTCGTCGTCCTCGCCCGCGAGCACGGTCTGGTCGTGACCGCGCACCACGTCGACCACGGCATCCGGCCCGCGTCCGACGACGATGCCGAACGCGCTCGGGCGATCGCGGCGGGGCTCGGTGTCGACGTCGTCGCCCACCGGGTCACGGTCGACCCCGGTCCGAACGTCGAGGCGCGAGCACGCGAGGCGCGCCGGCGGGTGCTGCCCCCCGATGCCATGACGGCCCACACCCTCGACGACCAGGCCGAGACACTGCTGCTCCGACTGGTACGCGGCAGCGCGACGACGGGGCTGGGCGCGATGGCACCCGGGCCGACGAAGCCACTCCTCGCGCTCCGGCGCCACGAGACCGCCGAGGTCTGCCGCCACGCCGGCATCGAGCCGCTCCACGACCCGATGAACGACGACCCGTCGATCTGGCGCACCCGGGTCCGCTCCGAGCTGCTCCCGCTGCTCGACGACATCGCCGGCCGCGACGTCGCTCCGATCCTCGCCCGCACGGCCGCGCTGTTGCGCGACGACGACGCCTTCCTCGACCGTGCGGCCGCCGAGATCGACCCGACCGACGCACGCGCCGTCGCCGCCGCCGATCCCGTCGTCGCCCGGCGGGCCCTGCGTCGCTGGCTCACCGTCGACGGCTACCCACCCGATCGCGCCGCGATCGACCGCGTCCTGGCCGTCGCCCGCGGCGAGGCGACGGCCTGCGAGCTCCCCGGCGGGCGCCGCGTCGAGCGATCTCGGCAGCGCTTCGCCATCGTCGAGACCGGCGAGTAACATCTGAAGCCGCCATGCAGAACGTCGCCGCCATCCACACCCCTGCACCGTGGGGTCGTCGCTGATGCCTCCGAAGCTGCGCGGCAAGTGGGCGCTCGGCATCCAGCCGCGCCACCTCACCTGGATCCTGCAGGACAAGCTCGCGATCTGCGAGCGCCCGGGTGGCTACGGCGACAACCATCGTCGCGTCCGACGCCAGGAAGAGATCATCTGGCTGCGCGAGAACGGCTTCAACTACGTCATCTCGATCATCCAGGCGACGAGCAACCTGCACAACTACGAGGAACTGAACATGCCGTATCGGCATCGACCGTTCCGCGACGACGAGCGTGACGCGTGGTTGGCGGCCTTCTACACCGAGCTCGACGACCTGCTCCGCAAGGGCAACAAGCTGATGGTCCACGGCGAGGAGCTCGGCGACAAGCTCGTCGGGATCATGGGCGGCTACATCCGCTGGTCGGGTCTCGTCGACGACCCCACCAAGGCGATCGAGATCACCGAGCGGCTCACCGGCCGCAAGCTCGACCCCTGGGCACGCGACGTCGTGATGCGCGCCGACCGACTTCCGAAGTCGGCCTGACGCGCGGTCGGCGCACCCGCCGCCTCGTCGAGGATCCCTCGGGGACGTCAGCGCGGATACAGATTGCAGTCGCTCGGGATGTCGAGCATCGGGACCGGATCGGTCGACGGGGATGACCCGAACCGCGGCGTCGGGCCGACGCGGACCTCGAAGTGCAGGTGGTGGCCACCCGGCGTCGCGTTGCCGGTATCGCCGACGTACCCGATGACCTGACCCTCGACCACGCGGTCGCCCTCCGCCAGCCCCTCGGCGAAGTCGGCCAGGTGGTAGTAGCGGAGCTGCAGCTCGCCCTCGACCGGGTCGAAGACCCGCAGCTTCCAGCCGTGACCGGCCGAGCTGCCCGGGTAGTCGAACAGCTGCTCTTCGAGGATGCCGTCGCCGACGGCATACACCTCTTGCCCCTCGGTCGCGCCGATGTCGACCCCCTGGTGGCCGCCCGACTGGCCCGACTTGCTGTACCCGCCGTAGTTGTTGAAGACCTCGCACATCGGCACCGGGTCGATCGGGAACGGCAACCCGCCGCGGGTCTCCACCAGTCGTTCGGCGGGCGTCTCGACCGTCCCGGCACCGTCGATCACGTCGACGGCGCCGACCGTCCCGCCCGCCAGACACAGCCCGACGAACAGCGCAGCGGGCCACAGCGGACGAGGTCGGCGGAGAGCTCGAGGAGTAGCGTGGGCGTTCATGGCTGGTGTCCGTGTGCTCGTGAGCGGCATGGGCGGCGAACTCGGCGCCCGGGTCGCCGGTCTGCTCGAAGACGAGCCCTGGGTGGGTTCGCTCGAAGGCATCGATGTCGTGCCACCGCGCAGTCGTCTGCGGCGGGCGGTGTTCCATCGTATCGTCGCCGGCGAGCACGAGCGCACCGTGGAGACCGTCACCCGCTTCAACCCGCACGTCGTCGTCCACATCGCGGTGTGGGAGCCCTACTCGCGCGCCACCCCGACCCACGCCCGCCAGTTCACCGACGACGCGGCGACGTCGATCCTCGGCGCCGCCGCCGAGTGTCGTGCGCTCGAGGCGATCGTGGTCCGCAGCGGCATCGAGGTCTACGGCCGAGCGCGCAACAGCGTCACCCGGCCGAACGAGGGCGTGGTGCCGCACCCGACCAGCCGCTACGGACGCACCCTGCTCGACATCGAGGACACCGCTCACGCGATCGGTCGACGCATCGGCGTCGCCGTCGGCTGCCTCCGGCTCGCCACGGTGCTCGGACCGCACGTACCGAGCCCGCTCGGCCGCCTGCTGCGGATGCCCGCCGTGCCGTTCAGTGCGCTGGCCGATCCGCCGTTCGCCGTCGTCCATCAGAACGACGCCGCCTCCGCCTTCGTGACCGCGGCCGAGGCTCGCCTCGACCAGCCGGTGAACATCGTCGCGCCGGGCGCGATCACCGCGTATCAGGCGATCCGCCGCGGTCGGCGGTTGCCGGTGCCGGTGGTCGGCCCGGAGTGGATGGCCGCGCGCGCCATGGCGTACGTCGCCGGTGCACCCGTCCCCCACCACGTGCTCGAGATGCTGCACCGCGGTCGGCTCGCCGACAACGCGCTGGCCCGGGAGGTCCTCGGGTTCTGGCCGTCCACGACCACGAGCGACGTGATCGACCAGCTGTACGCGTGGCCGGGCGTCATCCACACCGGCATCGAGGCGGCCGCCTGATGGCCACCCCGTCCGTCGCCGACGTGATCGCCTTCCCGGCCCGCACCGCTGCGCCGGCGGCGCGGGCCATGTCGTCGGGCGTGCGTGCTGCGACGGCGTGGACCGCGAACGACGTCGACGACTGGGGCCGCGACAACGGGTTCGTCGACCGCATCTGGTCGATGAGCCAGCTGCGCTGGAACACGTCGGTCGGCGGCATCGACCACGTCCCGCGGCGCGCCGGCGCGCTCGTGGTCGTCAACGCGCGACGCTTCGCACTCGCACCGATCTTCGCGGCGCTGGCGATCGGCGCCGCCGTCGACCGTCCCGTCCGCTTCGTCGGTCGGCCCGACATCGCCCCGCTCGGCCCCGTCATGCAACGACTCGGCGGCCTGCTCGCGGACGCCGACGAGCTCGAGGGGGTGCTGCGCGCCGGCGAGATCATCGTCCTCGGTGCCGAGCACGAGCCCTCGAACCAGCACTCGGGCACGATCGACCACCGCCTCGTCGGCGCGGCGATCGCGACCCGCGTCCGAGTCCTGCCCGCGGCGACGGTCTCGGTGCCGCTGCGCCGGAGCGCGCGCGTCGAGATCGGGGCGCCGATCTCGCTGCGCCGCAAGCGGCGCGGGCCGCTCGACGAACTCGAGACGGCCGACGCTGCGCAACGCCGCATCGACGCCATGCTCCACGAGCTGGGCGGGTCGCTGACGGGCACACCGCTCGACTGGCTGCCGATCGGCGGGATCGGAGGTCTCTGATGCCGTTCGTGCGTGCGTCCGACGGCATCCGCCTCCACTACCGGGAATCGGGGCGCCGCACCGGCCCACCGGTGCTGATGATCCAGGGTCTCGGTGCCGACAAGCATCTCTGGGACCTCCAGCGGATCGCCCTCGCACCGTGGTACCGCACGCTGGCGCTCGACAACCGCGGAGCGGGACGCAGCGACAAGCCGTTCGGTGCGTACTCGCTCGAACAGATGGCCGACGATGCGGTCGCCGTGCTCGATGCCAACGGAGTCGACGACGCGCACGTGGTCGGCGCCTCGATGGGCGGGGTGATCGCCCAGCTCGTCGCGCTGCGACATCCCGGCCGGGTGCGTTCGTTGACCCTGGCGTGCACCGCCTGCGAGCACCATCCCTGGCGACGCGAGCTGCTCGCGGAATGGGCCGAGACCGCCCAGACGCGCGGCATGGGCGCCATGACGGCCGAGGCCGCGCGCTGGGTGATCGGCCCGCGGTCGTTCCGGCGTCTCGCCCCGGCGATCGGCTGGATGGGCCCGCTCGCCCTGGCCAGACCGCCGCACGCCTTCGCGGGGCAGGTCGCCGGCATCCTGTCGATCGACGATCAGCTGGCGGCGCAGCTCCCCCAGATCGACGTCCCGACCCTCGTGATGGTCGGCAACCAGGACATCCTGACGCCGCGTGGTGACGCAGAGCACCTGGCCGAGCTGATCCCGGGCGCCGAACTGGCGGTCATCAGCGGTGCCGCACACGGCTTCATGATCGAACACGCCACGACCTTCAACTCGCTGCTCCTCGGGTTCCTCCGCCGTGCCGAACAGGCGCGCCGGGCGACCGAGGCCGAACGGCACGCGGCCGTCGGCTGATGCGGATCGCCATCGTCGGCGCCGGGTTGTCGGGGCTCGTCGCGGCGCGCCGGCTCGTCGACGACCACGAGGTGGTCCTGCTCGACAAGGGACGCTCCGTCGGTGGGCGACTGGCGACGCGCCGGATCGGCGACGCTGTGCTCGACCACGGCGCGCAGTTCTTCACCGTGCGCGGGGACGCGTTCCGCGCTCAGGTCGACGACTGGCTCGAGCGCGGTCTCGCTCGTGTGTGGTGCCACGGCTTCGACGAGGGTGACGGCTATCCCCGGTTCGTCGGGACCGCCGGGATGAACTCGCTCGCCAAGGACCTCGCCGCCGGGCTCGACGCCCGGCCCGGGCAGCTCGTGTTCGCGCTGCGACCGACCGAGGACGGCTGGGACGTCGTGATCGACGACGGCACGGTGCTCACCGCCGACGCCGTGGTGTGCACGTGCCCGGTCGCACAGTCGTGGGCCCTGCTCGCCCAGTCCGAGGTACCGGTGCCCGAGGACGTGTTCCGCAGCCCGTACCACCGCACCATCGGCCTGCTCGTGACGCTCGACCGACCGAGCGCCGTGCCCGAACCCGGTGGTGTGCAGTTCGACCCGGGCGACGCCGACGCACCGTTCGGGTTCATCGGTGACAACCAGGCCAAGGGCATCAGCCCGGTGCCCGCCGTGACGTTCCACGCCACGCAGCCGTGGAGCCTCGAGCACTGGGACGACGACACCGACCGGCTGCGCGTCGCGCTGCTCGAGCGGGCCGCACCGTGGATCGGCGACGCCGAGGTGGACGAGG
>JAUHYJ010000729.1 GCA_030425785.1 Acidimicrobiia bacterium
CGTCGACATGCTCAACCGGTTCGCGACCTCGTTCGGCATCGCGTGGAGGTGGTACGTGAACAGCGAATGGGCGTCGTCGTGGTGCTCGTAGTGCCACGACCCGTCGTCGTCGGCGAGCTGCCGATCGAGCTCGGCCATCAGCAGTGCACGGGGGGTGGCGAAGGGTTCGTCGCCGGGCCAGATACGACGGATGATCTCCATGCCGGGGTCGTGCCCGGTCGACTGCACGACCACCAACCGACCGCCGGTGTTGAGCGCGCGGGCGCACGGAGCCAGCACGTTGCGCACCTTCGGCTCGGCCGGTGTGCGCGACCGCCACGGCTGCGCACAGATCACGAGGTCGTAGCCGTTCGGCTGCGGGCCACCGATGTCGCGGGGGATGAGGTCGTGCATCGCGAACGCGCGGTCCTTGCGGTAGAGCACGATGACCGACGGCCTCGCGTAGATCTGGTTGCCGGTCTTCTCGCTGGTCTTCGTCTGCCAGCCGGTCTCGAGCTGGTGTTCGAGCTCGGCGATCTGGGCCTGGAACTCGTGACCGGTCGTCCCGTCGAGGGGGACGTCCCACCACTGCAGGCTGGCCTGGTTCTCCGCTGACCGTGGCCAGAGCGTCGGTGCCTCGGCGTACGCCATGTTGGTGAGCACGAACACGGTCTCGGGATGCTCGGCGAGCCGACCGGGGAGCGTGCTGAGCGTGAGGCGAGCGTCCTCCATCGAGAACTCCTTGCCGACCACGACCATCGGGACCGTCGGCATCTCGAAGTGGAGCTGCCGCAGGGTGTTCGCGAGCACGCTGCCGTTGCCGGTCCCCGCGTCGAAGACACGAACGGCGGGCGGTTCGGGGTCGAGCAGCGCGAGCTCCTTGCCGATCTGCGCACTCACGACGGCCTTCTCGCTCGTCGTGGTGACGAACATCAGGTACTTCTCGCGGTTGTCGAAGAACCGGAAGGGCTCGCCGTTCGGGCCGGTCGGCGCTGCGTTGTCGTTGTCGATCGTCACCACGCAACCCCCAGTCGCAGGCCCGACGTCGTCGGGATCGTCCGCAACCTAGGCGCGCGGCAGCGACGCGTTCACGTGGCGGGTTCGCTCACGCCGAACGGCGGGCCTCGGCCAGGTGCGGCGGGCGGTGCAGCACGACCGGGCAGGGTGCGTGCTTGACGACCTCGGCCGCGACCGACCCGAGACGGAAGCGGGCCATGCCCGTGCGACCGTGGGTCGTCGCGAAGATCAGGGACGCGTTCGTCACCGACGCGTAGTCGACGATCCGGTCGGCCGGTTCGCCGTGGAGTACCTCGAACTCGGCCTCGCGACCGATCGTGGCGCCGAGCTGGTGTGCGAGCCGCGCCGGGTAGCCCGACTCCGCAGCGCTCCCGGCGCTCGCTTCCTGACCGACCTCGATCACCCACGGCACCCCGCCGAACTCGACGGCCCATGCGCCGACGATCGGCAGGATCTGCTCGGCGGCGTGCGACCCGTCGACGGCGACGAGATAGTCGCCGTCGGTGCGGCCCGCACCGTCCGCGACGTGCGGGCCGACGACGACGATCGGGCCGAAGGTGAGCTGCAGCAGCTCGTCGACCACGCTGCCGAGCACGGCCGCCGTCCGACCCCGACCGTGCGAACTCATCACGACGATGCCGCCCGACGTCTCCTCGAGGTGCGATGCCACGGTCTCAGCCACGGTGTCGCCGGCGAGCACGTTCGCACGCACGGGAGCCGGCAGGCCGGCAAAGGTCGCGACGTGTCGCGCGAGGTCCTGGTCGGCGGCACCGACGAGCCCGATGCGGTCGACGACCGTCACGACCTCGACATCGCCGTCGACGGACGCCGCCAGCCGCGCCGCGACCGGCACCGCCGTCCACGACGCGTCGGAGAAATCGACCGGGACGATGACGTGCTGGAACATGGCGACCCCTTTCGGTCGACTCGTGATTCTCAGCTCGATCGTCGCGCCGCCAGGTGCCGGCGGCCAGGGCCGTTCGACCCCGGGGCCCGCCACCGAGCCGGTCAGACCTCGGCGTAGTAGAGGATCGGCAGGGTCGGGGCCTCGGACCCGCCCGCCGGTTCGATCGTGATGCCCCAGGCGGCGACGTCCACGTCGTCGAGGTCGTCGACGTCGAGCACGCTGCGCAGTGACCCGCCCCCGTGTTCGATCAGCCCCGCCGGCACG
>JAUHYJ010000067.1 GCA_030425785.1 Acidimicrobiia bacterium
GCGCGCGGCGTGAACCCGCGGTTGACCAGCGAGCGCAGCCGGTAGTGCTGCGGCTCGTCGGTCATGTTGAGCATCGTCCCGGCCGATCGCTCGTCCTTCATCCCGGTGCCGCCGCGCTCGCGCAGGCCGCCGGCGCGATCGGACGAGAACGTCGCCGGATCGCGGAGCACCGCCATCACGTCGGCGTGGCGCGACACCACCCAGAAGCCTTCGCCGTCGGGCGTCCTCGCGGTGGGCTCGTGCCAGTGGACCGGATCGTGGCGTCGCAGCCAGGCGAAGTGATCGTGCGGGAACCCGTCGCGGAAGCTCTCGCCGGTGGAGAGATCCACGGCGTGGTCGCCGGTCGGGCCGATGGGCTCGCTCACGACGCTGTGGCCCCCGGCGCGGCGTCGGGCCGCGGAGGCCGGCGCAGGATGTCGAGTTCGACGTCGGCGCGCCGTTCGAGCTCGCGCAGCGTGGCGTGGAAGACGAGGTCGCCGTCGCCGGCGTCGACCGCGCCGCGGTACACGTCGAGCGCCGCCCGGGTCATCGGCGCGTCGACGCCCGCTGCGGTCGCGGTCTCGACCGCCAGCCCGACGTCCTTGGCGGCGATGTCGAGGCGGAAGATGACGTCGTCGAAGCGGCGGCCGAGCAGCAACGGGGCGAGCTTCGCGTACGGGCCGGCGGAACTCGCACCGATGATGCGGTGCAGGTCGTCCGGCGCCATCCCCAGCGCATGGCCGAGCACGTAGGCCTCCTGGACGAGCACCCCGGCGGCGAGGAAGAGCTGGTTGTTGACGAGCTTCGCGATCGTGCCACTGCCGGGCGGGCCGACGTGGATGACGTCGCCGCCGATCGCGGCCAGGACGGGCTGGACGGCGTCGAAGGCGTCGCGCCCGGCACCGACCATCACCGACAGCGAGCCGTCGCGGGCCTTCGCGACGCCGCCGGAGACGGGCGCGTCGACGAAGACGGCGCCGCGTTCGGCGCACCGCGCTCCCAGCAGCCGGACGGCGTCGACCGAGTTGGTCGACAGGTCGACGACGAAGGCGGGTACGTCCGACGCGGCGAGCACACCGTCGGGTCCGGTGACCGCGTCGACCACCTGCTCGGGGCCAGGAAGCGACAGCAGGACGATGCGTGCCCCGGCGGCGGCCTCGGCGGCGCTCGCACAGACGGTCGCGCCGGCTTCGGCCAGTGGTGCGGTGGCGGCCGCCACGGCGTCGTGGACTCGCAGCGAGAACCCGGCGGCGAGCACCTGGAGCGCCATCGGGCGGCCCATCGTGCCCGTCCCGACGAAGGCGATCGCGGTCTCGTCGTCGCCGGGCGCCGCCGTCGGAGCAGTCTCGTCGTCGATGGTCTCGTCGTCGTTGGTCACCAGCTCGTCCTCCCCGGGTCGGACTCTACCGAGCCGGATGATACAAAGCTAGCGATTCATATCAGGTGCCGGTCTCCGGCTCTCCGGAGTCGACCAGCCCGGGAACGACGATCCGGCGTACCCACGCGTCGCTCTCGATGGGGCTGCGGGGGCGGGCGGGTTCGGTGGTGGCGAGGCTGACGATCACCCGCAGCAGCCATTCGCCGGCGTCGATCGGCTCGACGCCCGGCGGGAGATCGCCGGGCAGGACGTCGGCGACGAGGGCGACGGTCTCGCCGAAGAGCGCCGCGAGCGGTGCCATCGCGCCTGGGATCGGCGCACCCGTCGCGCCGTGCTCCTCGGACGCGAACAGGAGGCTGAGATCGTCCCGCCGCGCCGCCCGCACGGTGGATCGGACGAGCAGGACGAGCGCATCGCTCAACGAGGCCTGCGCCAGCAGGCGGGGCCGCAGGCGTGCCAGATAGCGCTCGGTGATCCGGACCAGCACCGCCAGCACGATCTGATCGCGGTTGCCCGCCCGGCGGTAGACGGTGATCCGCGACACGCCGGCGGCGGCGGCGATGTCCTCCATCGTCGTGCGGCGCACGCCGGTGGTGACGAAGCAGTCCTCGGCGGCGTCGAGGATGACGTCCGCGGTCGCGACGTCGGGCTCGGCGATGGCCATGCCGCGACCGTACCCGAGTGGCCCGGCTTCCTCACTCGATGACACGCATCGGGCGATCTGTATCGCCGACGGGTCGGGCGGGTTTGGTACGTTGGCCCGATGCCCGACGACACCCAGACCCCGACGCCGGACGAGCGCTTCGACACGGGGCGCCGCCTCGCGGCCCGGCTCTTCGCCGGCGCGCCGAGGGCGCGCCCCTTGCCCCCGGAGATGATGCGTCACACGATGGGCCACCTGTTCGGCGACGTCTGGCAGGGCGACGAGCTGTCGCTCGAGCAACGATCGCTGATGACCTGCACCGTCCTGGTGGCGCTGAATCGCGAAGCCGAACTGCGCCTGCACCTGCGTGGTGCCCGTAACCTCGGAATCGAGCGCGACGTGCTCGAAGCGATGATGATCCACGTCGCCCACTACGCGGGGTGGCCGGTCGGGGCCAGCGGGCTGCGCACGCTCGGCGACGTCTGGGACGAGATGGACGCCGAGGCCAGCTGAACGACCGCGACCTCGTGCCGCCGCATGGCCCACGGTGCCGAGCTGGGTCGGCGCGAGGCATCCGAGGTCACCCAGCTGCCCGCCGTGTCGGACGTCGAGTGGTGACCTGACAGCCGCTCGTGCTCGGCACGTGGCGAGTTGGTTCGGCGACGCCTGGCCGACGGGAGGGCTCCGAGCCGGTCGATGCGATCGACGTCGCATGCGACGGGCCGATCGCGCGGCTCGCCGAATTGCTCCGACCGATGGCCCCAGTCGGACCCGATCGTCGGCGCGCTCGCCGACCTGTCCATCGGTGGGCTGCGCTTCCTCAGTTCGGTCGATCTGGAGATCGCGCGCATCGTGAAGATCGATGGCTCATTGCTCGATGCGGTCGGATGTGTCGTGCGCTCCGTGCCTGACGGGCAGCACTGGACTGTGGGCAAAGAGTTCTCCACGCTCTGCCTCCGCGAGCAGCGCGGGACCTTCGTGTCGACGACGGCCTGACGACGCCGGTGGCGGCCGTCAGCGGAGGATGTGCCAGGAACCGCGGGCGATCAGGACCACTCCGAGGGTCGCGATCAGGACGACGGCGGCGCTCCGGCCATACCGCGAGATCAACGTGCTGAGCCGGTCGAGACCTCGCTGCGCGACACCCGGCGCGATACCCGTCGCCGCCAGCGGAATCCAGGCGGGCATCGTCGCGAGCACGATCAGGATGGCGATGAAGACGATCCGACCGACCACGTTCGTGACGTCGGCGGCGACGTCCTTGGCCGCCGGCAGCAGGACGGCGAGACTGGTGAAGTTGGTCGCCATCGAGAAGACCCCGAAGCCGAAGGCTGCTCGTGGGCCCATCGCGCTGCGGGCGGGCTTCTCGGCGGTGGCGGGGTGCCGACGGTGGATCGCCACCGCCAGCAGCACGAGCACGGCGCCGGCGACGATGTCCATCGACGCGCTCAGGGTCGGCCGCTTGGGCAGCGAGATCGCGTGGCCCCACAACACCAGCACGCCGAGGTAGACGGCCGTCACGACGGCGGTACCGAGTGCGTAGCGGCCCGCCGATCGGCGACCGTCGGGGCCGGCGAGCAGTACGGCTTGCTCGGTGAGCATCATCGGGCTCAACGCGGCGGCCAGCCCGAGCGGCACGATCAACGTCAGATCGCCGAACATCACACCGCCTCGTCGGCGCCGGCCCAACGCCGAACTCGGTACGCCACCACGGCGGAGGACGATATCCAGTCGACACGGGGGCGGCTGGTCATCGCGCGCCATGTCGATCGAGCCCTGCTCGGGCGGCGTCGGCGCGATCGAACACGAACTCGCGGAAGAGCGCGTCGTCGAGCCGCAACACCGACAGGCGCTCCGAGACGTCGTCGTCGCTGCCGATCGTGCACCCACCGAGCGCCAGTTGATCGCTGCGGCACTCCGAGTGCGCCAGTTCCAACCGCTTGCCCATGTCGATTACGTTGGCGGTGACGTCGAGGTACTCGTCGCCGTCGGCGTTCCGACGACGGCATCCCGTCCAGCCTGATCGCATCGGTCGGGGTGGCCTACGTGCTGTGGCGAGCCACGTCGTCGCCCGTCCCGCCTGAGACTCCTCACTCGCGCCCCGCGGCCGGATCCATGCGATCGGAGCGCGCCGCTCAGCGTTCGTCGCTCAGCTGCTCGCGCAGCTCGCGCTTGAGCACCTTGCCGTAGTTGTTCGTGGGCAACGTCGCCACGAAGCGGTAGTCCTTCGGTCGCTTGTAGCGGGCGATGTGTTCGAGGCACAGCTGGTCGAGCTGTTCGACCGTGGGAGGTTGCTCGGCGTCGACGGCCACGACGAACGCGACCACGGCTTCTCCCCACTCCGGGTCGGGCCGCCCGACGACCGACACCGCAGCCACGTCGTCGTGGCGGAGCAGCGCCTCTTCGACCTCGCGCGGGTAGATGTTCATCCCGCCGCTGATGATCAGGTCCTTCGAGCGGTCACGCAGGGTGAGGAAGCCGTCGTCGTCGAAGCTGCCGACGTCGCCGGTGTGGAGCCAGCCGTCGCGAATCGTGTCCGCCGTCGCCCCCGGTTGCTCCCAGTAGCCCGACATCACGACGTCGCCGCGCACGACGATCTCGCCGATCTCGCCCACCGGCACCTCGGCACCGTCCTCGTCGACCACCCGGACCTCGACGTCGGTGCGAGCGATACCGACGCTCTGCATCCGCTCACCCCACCGCGGGTGGGCACGGTCTGCGTGGTCGGCCTTCGACAGTGCGGTGATCGTCATCGGCGTCTCGCCCTGCCCGTAGATCTGCGCGAGGCGAGGACCGAACACGTCGAGTGCCTCGGTGAGATCGGCCAGGTACATCGGTGCGCCGCCGTAGATGATCGTCTTCAACCCCGACAGGTCGGCGTCGAGGATCGCCGGGTCCGACGCGAGTCGCTTCACCATCGTCGGAGCGGCGAAGAACGACACGCCCGACCAGCGCCGGAGCACGTCGGCGATCTCACCGCCGTCGACGCCTCCCGACGCCGGGACGACGCTGACCGCGCCACGCGCCACGTGCGGGAGTGCGTAGAGGCCGGCGCCGTGCGAGATCGGCGCGGCGAGCAGCACGGCGTCATCGGCGGTGATCGCGTCGATGTCGGCGAAGTAGCTGAGCGACATCATGAGCAGGTTGCGGTGCGTCAGCGTCGCACCCTTCGGTCGTCCGGTCGTGCCGCTCGTGAAGAACAGCCATGCCGCGTCCGAGGGCCGCCGATCGGTGATCGGCATCGCGGACGCACTGGCCAGTTCGGTCCATCGTTGGTCCGGCGCGACGATGCAGGTGTCGAGCGTGTCGATGTCGTCGGCCAGCGTCGCGAGCTCGTCGTGGTCGTCGTCGACGATGACGACGCGTGCGGCGCTCTGTTCGAGGACGTAGGCGACCTCGTCGCGGTGCAACCGTGCGTTGACCGGCACGGCGACGAGGCCGGCATGCCAGATCGCGAAGAGCGCCTCGAGGTACTCCGGCCGGTTGCGCATCACGATCGCGACGCGGTCGCCCGGCCGGAGCCCGAGCTGATGACGGAATCCGCCGGCCAGCGCCGCCACCCGTGTCGCCGAGGACGACCAGTCGGCGTGCACGTCCTCGCCGACGGCGATGGCCGGCCGGTCCGGCCAACGTCGAGCGTTCCGTTCGACCCACACGGCGAGGTTCATCTCAGGTCTCCGATCTCGTGCTCGACGGGTCGCTCGCCGCCCAGCCGGTGACGGCGACGATCTCGAACACGTGCACCGCGGCGAACGGCTTGTCGCGGTACTGGACGAACAGCTCGGCCAGCCGGTCGGCGAGCGCGTCGGTCGTGTCGTGTTGGCCGTGACCGAGCCAGCGGAGCCGGGCGCGCACCCACCACAACTTCGACCAGTCGTCTCGATCCCATCGTTCGATCGCGAGCGTCGCTCGCGGGTCGTGTTCGAGGTTGCGCTCGCGCTGCAGACGGGTCGACGACTTCGGCTTCACGAGGTCGACCGGCGACCCCACGTGGTCGCCGACGACGGCGTACACGGTCGGACCGACGTCGATGCCGAGTTCCGGATGCTGGGTCGCCATGAACCCGTGGCTGTGGCCGCGGAGCCACTCGCTCGCGAGATCCTGCGACAACCGCATCGGTCCGACTGTACGAGTCGTGCGCGTCTCAGGCGGCGTTGACCGCCGGGAGGATCTCGTCGTTGAGCACCCGGAGATCCTCGAGCGTCTTCGACGTCGGGACGTCCGCGAACGGCGGCCAGATCAACGGCATCGTCATCCCGGCCTGCTTGAGCTCGATCAGGTTCTCGGTGATCTGCTCCTGCGTGCCGCTCAGCAGGTTGGTCAGCTTCCCGTTGCGGGTCTGATCGGTCGGCTCGTCGGTGATCACGAACCAGCACATGCTCGACACCTCGAGCTCGTCGACCGACTTGGCGCCGAGCGCATCGAGCTCCTCGCCGATCGCGTCGAGCCACACGCGCAACTCCTCGGGCGTGTCCTGGATGCCGATCCAGCCGGACAGGTCGTACTTGGCGACCTTCTTCGCCGAGATCTTCGGATTGACCAGGCCGCTCATGAAGATCGGCGGGTGCGGCTTCTGCACGGGCTCCCAGCCGAAGCCGCTCGGCGCGAAGTCGGCGAACTCGCCGTGGTACTCGAACAGCTCGTTGGTCCAGATGCCCTGACAGATCTCGATCGTCTCACGAACGTGGGCGTGACGGCGCGGGAAGATGTCGGTGGCGCTCGCAGCGTCGAACTCCTCGGGCATCCAGCCTGCGCCGACGCCCACGTTCAGCCGGCCGCCCGACAGGTGGTCGATCGTGGCGCACTCCGCCGCGAACACGCCGGGCGAACGATAGGGCGTGTCGGTGATGCTCATGCCGATCCGGCACTTCTCGGTCTTGGCGGCGAGCCATGGGATGAGCGGCCATCCCTGGAACCACTTGCCCGTCGACGAGACCGGCATCTGGAGCGGGAACTGGTCCATCATGCCGAACGGGTACTTCAGCTCCCCCCGATCGGAGGCCTCGGGCACGATGATCCGATCGAGTGTCCAGATCGAGTCGAACTCGAGCTCCTCGGCGAGCGCCGTGAGATCCTCGAGTTCCTGGACGGTGACGTGGTCGCGGAAGTTGGGCAGGTAGAGCGCGAGCTTCATGTCGGCCATGAGTGGTGTCCCCTCGTTCGAGTCGTTCGGGCCCCCATGACCCGGAACGTGTGCGCACCCGTGGGGTCCGCACGGTCGACCGTACGAAACACAGGTGGCCGCTCGAACAACGCCATCTCAACAGTTGATCAACGACATGAGCCGACTCCGATCCCGCTCCCGTCGACCGGATACCGTCTGGTCGTGGGGATCAGTCGACACGATGTCGGCCGACGGGTGCTCGTCGTCGACGACGACGAGGGTGTGCGCACCGGGGTCACGTGGGCGCTCGAGGCCGACGGGTTCGAGGTGGAGGCCGTCGAGAACGGTGTGCACGCACTCGAGCGGATCGAGGCGTCACCTCCCGCGCTCGTGGTGCTCGACCTGTCCCTCCCCGGCGTCGGCGGGCTCGACATCCTGCGTCGCGTTCGCGAGCGGGAGGAACGGGAGCGGAGCTTCCGGCTGCCGATCATCGTGCTGTCAGGACGCGACGGCGAAGCCGACCGGATCGTCGGCCTCGACCTCGGCGCCGACGACTACCTGGTCAAGCCGTTCTCACCGGGCGAGCTCGCGGCCCGTGCCCGCTCGGTGCTCCGGCGGTGTGGTGACTACGGCGGCGGACGCGACGATCGATTCGTGCCAATCGGGACGGGTGTCGAGGTCGACGTGGTGTCGCGCGACGTGTGGCTCGACGGCGAACCGGTCGACCTGGCGGCCAAGGAGTTCGAGCTGCTCGCCTACTTCGTCGAGCATCCGCGGCGCGCGTGCACTCGTGACGAGCTGCTGGCGGCGGTGTGGTCGAGCAGCGAGGGTTGGCAGACGCCGGCGACGGTGACCGAGCACGTGTACCGCCTCCGCCAGAAGCTGGAGGACGACCCCGGTCGACCGAAGCTGCTGACGACGGTGCGCGCGGTGGGGTATCGATGGGAGGGATGACGGGAGGCCCGACGACGCTCTCGGGCGACGAGGTGACGGCGGTGCTCGATCGGCAGACGTCGGTGATGGAGCAACTCGCGGCCGGCGATCGGCTCTCCGACGTTCTCGAGGGGATCGTCGTGGCACTCGAGGAGCTCATCCCCGGCAGTCGCTGTTCGGTGTTGCTCCTCGACGACGCCGGCGTGTTGCGCCACGGCGCAGCCCCGACGCTCCCGGCCGGGTACTCGTCGGCGATCGACGGGCTCGAGCCTGGGCCGCTCGCCGGCTCGTGCGGCACCGCCGTGTTCCTGGGCGAGCAGGTCGTGGTCACCGATGTCTTGTCGGATCCTCGATGGGCGGCGTTCCGCGACCTCGCCGTCGAACACGACATCGGAGCGTGCTGGTCGAGCCCGATCCGCTCCGAGTCCGAGATCGTCGGGACGTTCGCCGTCTACGACCGCCGCCCCCACGAACCCGACCGACGCGAGCGTGAGCTCGTCCGCCGCTTCACGCACCTCGCCTCGATCGCGGTCGCGCACGACGGCGCCGCCCGAGAGCGGGATGCGCGCCACGTCGCCGAACTCGCACGGCAGACCGCGGAACGGGCGAACCATGCGAAGTCGCAGTTCGTCACGGCACTCAGCCATGAGTTGCGGACCCCACTCCAGTCGATCACCGGCTTCACGGAGAGCCTGCGGACGCTCGACCTGTCGCCGGACCGTCGTCGCCAGGCGCTCGACGGCATCTCGGATGCGTCGGCGCACATCCTCTCGATCGTCGACGACGTGCTCGACCTGGCGAGGGTGGAGGCGGGCGCGATGCCGATCGCGCTCGAGCCGGTCGACGCGGCTGTGGTCGCCCGCGCGACGGTGGCGCTGACCCAACCACTGGCCGAGGCGCGCAACGTCGGCGTCGAGTGCGTCGGTGGGGCGGTCGACGTCGTGGCGGATCGGCGTCGGCTGCAGCAGGTGCTGCTGAACCTCGTGTCGAACGCGCTCCGCTTCTCGAACCCGGACACGACGGTCACGATCCGCACCGAGGCGAGCTCCGATCGCCGGCCCGGCTCGGCGAGCATCCACGTGATCGATCAGGGGCCGGGCATCCCCGACGAGTTGCTCGACCGACTGTTCGTGCCGTTCGATCGCCTCGGCGCCGACGCCGGCCGCGAGGGCGGCGCGGGCCTCGGGCTCGTCCTGGCGAAACGGCTGACGGAAGCGATGGGCGGGGCGCTCGACCTCGACAGCACCGTCGGCGTCGGTACCCATGCCACGATCACGCTGCAACAGCCGCCGGCCGCCTCGGACGACGCTCGCTGACGCCGACGCCGAGTTCGTTGCCCTCCGCGACGGCCCCACGATCTCCGCACGCTGACAGGCGGTCAGGGCAGACCGACGCAGACGGACACCTGGTCGCCGAGCTCATGATGCGTGCACCACCTCCGTCCGAACCAGAATGGCCCTTCGCGACCAGAGAGTGAGACACCCATGACAGCAGTATTCGTCCACGGCGTTCCCGAGACGGCGGGGGTGTGGGACGCGCTGAAGGCCCACGTGGGCGTCGACATCGTCACGCTGAGTCTGCCGGGCTTCGGTGCGCCGCTGCCGGACGGCTTCGAACCGACGAAGGAGTCCTACGCGGCGTGGCTGACCGGCGAGTTGGCGTCGTTCGACGAGCCGATCCATCTCGTGGCCCACGACTGGGGCGCCCTCTTGTCCTTGCGTGTGCTCGCCGGCCAGCCCACGAACATCGCATCGTGGGTGCTCGACGCGGGCAACCTCGACGACGACTTCGTGTGGCACGACCTGGCCCAGCTGTGGATCTCGCCGGGTGGTGAGGAGTTCATGGAGGGCGTGCTCGCCATGTCGGTCGAGGAACGCGCGGCGCTGCTCGCCGGTGCCGGTATCCCCGAGTCCGGGGCCCTCGACGTCGCGGCCGGCATCGACGCCACGATGGGGAATTCGATCCTCTCGCTCTACCGGTCCGCAGTTGACCTCGGAGCGGAGTGGGGGCCGGGCATCGACCAGATCAGCGGTCGTGGGATGCTCATCGAGGCCGAGAACGATCCCTACCGCGCGCCGGGCCGGATCGCTCAACTCGCCGAGCGGACGGGCGCCCAGGTCGCTTCGCTCGCCGAGTGCGGCCATTGGTGGATGCTCGACGATCCGGCGGGTGCCGCGGCCGTCATCTCCGACTTCTGGGGGTGAGCCCGGCCGGGTGATTCGAGCGACTCGCCGCAGCGCCGGCGCTCTCTCCCGGCTCCGCATCACGGCGTCAGACTGTCGGCATGTCATCGCTGTACATCCCCACGATCCATCCGAGAATCGCACGACGCCGTGAACAAGGCCCGGTGACCGTCGCGCAGGTCGCTCAGAAGGGCGGACCCGTCGCCCAGTTCAACGCACGATTCGGGCTCGGCGTCACGGTCGCGGTGGGCAGTATGTGGGCGGCGTACCTGTTCACGGTGCTGGCCCTCATCAGCCTCCCCTCGGCGATCAAGAGCGGCAGCCTGATCATCCTGATCAGTTGGATCGCCCAGACGTTCCTCCAGCTCGTGTTGTTGCCGATCATCATCGTGGGGCAGAACGTCCAAGCGTCCGCATCCGACCAGCGGGCGCAATCGACGTTCGACGACACCGAGGCCATCATCCACACCAACCAGCA
>JAUHYJ010000730.1 GCA_030425785.1 Acidimicrobiia bacterium
ACGAGCCGGCGGCGACCACGACGCCCACCACCACGACGCCCACCACGTCGACGACCGAACCCGAGCCGGCGATCGTCGACGAGTGCTCGGCCGACGGGTCGGCGACGTCACTCGAGGTCGCCGAGGGACCGCTGCCCTCGCTGGCGGTGACCGAGGCGGCCGCGGCCGCGAGCCCCCTGCCCGACCTCGCCGTCCGGCGGATCAACTGCGGCGGTGGATGGGTCCAGCTCAAGAACGAGATCCCGGCCGACCGGCCGTTGCTGATCTGGTTCTGGGCGCCGCATTGACCCACCTGCCGGCGCGAAGCGCCGGAGGTCGAGCAGTTCGCTCGAGATCACGCAGACGAGGTTCGGGTCATCGGGCTCGGCGCGCAGGACAGCGGCTCGCTCGCCGTCGACTTCATCGAGACGACGGGCACCTACTCGTTCCCGATGTACTGGGACGAGACCTTCGAGTCGTGGATCGCGATCGGCATCACGGGCCAGCCCGCCGCCGTGTTGTTCGCCCCCGACGGTGAGGTGCTGGACGCGTGGCAGGGCATGTTCCCGATCGACGACGTGCTCGACCTCGCCGCCTCCTCCTCCGGCTAACCGCACCGGACCGACCCCCGACGCGACGGCGCCACGTGCCCGGGAAGGATCGGGCACGTGGCGCGTCTGCCACCCGCTGAGGTGATCGGTGCTGCGGTCAGGCGGCCTCGCAGAGCCGGGCCGCCGGCTCGTGGTCGAGGCCGAGCGCCCGCCGCAGTCGTGGGTCGTCGCGCAGGTCACGGATGCGCAGGTCGGGGTTCGAGTCGGCGACGGAGACCGCCGCCCGGTAGGGCACCAACTCGCGTCGACGGGAGCGGCGCTTGAAGAACTTCAGCATGACGAGTCGGCCTCCGGGGTCACGACGCCCGCGGCGTCGAGGTCGTGCATCGAGCTGACCTCGTGGAGGAATCCCCCTTCGACGAGCGCCCGCTCGAACCGGTCGTGATCGGTGCCGGACGGCGCGATCGCGTCCTGGCGGTCCTCGGCGTGGTGGGCGCCGACGGCGACGTCGAGCATGCGCCGGTCGGCCCGACACCCGGTGTCGGCCGCCTCGGTGCTCATGCCGCTGAGCACCAGGACCACCGCAGCGGTCAGGAGCCCGAGGATGGTGACGACCATGATCAGCTCGACGAGGGTGTATCCCGCGTCGTCGGGCGAGCCGTCGCGCCTCGGCGCTCGCCACGTCGAGCGGTGGGTCGAGGGTTCGGTCATGTCCAGGTGGTTCCTTCCGTGTGCGTTCCGGGCGAAGCCGGACCATTGCGTTTCCTTGGACATCACTTTGCACGAACCTGACACGTTTGTGGTTCAAGAGGCACAGAAGGTCGTGACCGAGCGTCGACACGCGGTCAGCGGCAACGCACCCTGCGTGACCGAGACCGTGGCGTCTTGACGATTCCCAGAACGACGACCACCCGCCGTGGCCGCCTCAGGTCATGCGCACACGCATCGTGCACCTGACGCGCACGTCGTTGACGACGAGTGACGTCGTCGTCGACGATCGGGGCCGAGCGAGGCCGTCAGCCGAGCGGTTCGGCGTCGGCGAGCAGCCCGCTGAACGGCAGGGCCTCGAAGTCCTCGACCTGGTACAGCCAGTGGGCGCTGCCGTCGCCGAGGTGGACGTAGAGGTGCGAGATCAGTCCGTTCTCGGCGACGGTCCAGCCGATGACCGCCTGGTCGGCGGTCGGCGTGGGCGCCGCGGAGCGGTCGACCTCGTCGGGGAACGCCAGCTCGTCGGACGCCTCGGCCGCGATCGCGGCGAGGTCGTCGGCGGGCACGCGATCGATGGTGGCCACGGTGCCGGCCTCGATCGAGGGCCGGCGGCCGGGGTCGGCCTCCTGGACGAGCGCGAGCCAGTCCGCGGCCGCCTCGGGCTGGACCGACGTGAAGCCGGCGACGTCGACGATGTAGCCGGTGGTGAGCAGCTCGGCGCCGTCGGGTGTGGTGATCGGCACCGGGGTCGCGGTGGAGTGCAACACCATCTCGGGTGGGTAGATCACGTCCGGGGTCAGCGGCGCCACGAACAGTCCGTCGGGGCCGGAGCGGAGGCTGGCGTCACCACGAGTGGCGCTGACGAGCGTGCCTGCCACGGCGTCGTACTGGTAGTAGTTCCGGTCGTCGGTCTCGGCGGCGGCG
>JAUHYJ010000731.1 GCA_030425785.1 Acidimicrobiia bacterium
CCGGCAGGCGCTCGCCTGGGTGCTGCGCAACGCGCGCCACGTGATCGCGGCGGGCGACTACCCCTCCGCCGAGGCGAATCGCGCCGCCGACCGGGACCTGCCGACGACCGTCGTGCATCCCGGCGTCGACACCGACCGGTTCCGACCGCTGTCCGACGACGAGCGCCGTGCCGCCCGGGCCCGGTTGGGCCTGGCGACCGGTGGGCAGGTGATCCTCGGGCTGTCACGGCTCGTGCCGCGCAAGGGGTTCGACACCGCGATCCGTGCCGTGGCCGCGATGCGTCACGACCATCCCGACCTGGTGCTCGTGATCGCGGGCACGGGGCGCGACGCCGATCGCCTCCGGAAGTTGGCCGGCGAGCTCGACGCGCCGGTCGAGTTCCTCGGGCGGGTCGACGACGACGACCTGCCCGACCTGTACGGGTGCGCCGACGTGTTCGCCATGCTCTGCCGCAACCGGTGGGGTGGGCTCGAACAGGAGGGGTTCGGCATCGTGTTCGTCGAGGCGGCGTCGTGTGGCGTACCACAGGTTGCCGGCCGGAGCGGGGGAGCGGCCGAGGCGGTCGCCGACGGCGAGACCGGGCTGATCATCCACGACCCGGGTGGCGACGGGGCGGTCGCAGAGACGGCCACGGCGTTCCGGACGCTCCTCGGCGACGACGACCTGCGTCGTCGCATGGGCGACGCGTCGCGCGAACGTGCCGTGCGCCACTTCAGCTACGACGTCCTGGCGGCCCGACTCGCCGGCGCCCTCGGCATCGACGCCTGACCGGTCGAGCCAGCGCACACCTCGACCACACTTCGACTCGGAGTCGAACCGTGAACGAGGAATTCGAACTCCGGCCACCCCGCACGGTTCGACTCCGAGTCGAAGTGTGTCGCGGCGGGACTCGCGCGGCGGGGGCGGTTCGGCGTAGCCTTGGGGGGATGGAGCGCGGCGTGCAGCAGGACACGATCGTCCGCGTCGATCTGGTGCTCACGCTGGTGTTCGCCGCGACCGCCGCCTTCGCCGCCGCCGTGTTCACGACGACGGCCCAGTGGATCGGCGCCGTGACGGCGATGGTGCTGTTCGCGATCGGCGTGTTCGCGTTCCTGTGGTCGTACTGGGCCGCAGTGCAGAAGAGCCGCACGCTCGAGATCGGGGTCGCCCAGCTCTACCTGCTGCTCGGCGACGCGATCCCGACCCCGGTCAAGCGGACCATGAACACCCTGCTCGTGGCGCAGTTCGCGATCGCGCTCGGCACGACGCTGATGCGGCCGAACGGGCCCGAGGGCAATCCGGGCTCGTCCCTCGCGGTCGGGTTCCTCGTCCCGATGCTCGGCTTCGGACTCAACGGGTTGTGGGCCGTGACCCACGGGACGTTCCATCCACGAACTGAACTCCGTCAATCGAACGAGAAAATCGGGCAGAATGCAGACCATGGCTGAGACCGCAACCGAGACGATCACCATTGCGGCTCCTCCCGACAAGGTGTGGGAGATCGCCACCGACATCGAGCGCTACCCCGTCTGGACACACGACGTGAAAGACGTCGTCGTCGTGTCGCGCGACGACGAGGGCCGGCCGAGCGAGGTCGAGTTCCGCACCTCCGCGCTCGGGCGCAGCACGCACTACACGCTCGCCTACGACTACTCCCAGGCGCCCGGGACCCTGGCGTGGTCGATGGTGAAAGGTGACATCCAGCGGTCGATCGACGGTGCGTTCATCTTCGAGCCGCTCGACGACGGCAGCACCCACGTGCAATACGACCTCGCGATCGAGCTGGTCGTGCCGTTGCCCGGCTTCGTCAAGCGCCGGGCCGAGCGACGCATCCTCAACGCGATCAAGGAACTCAAGTCATTCGCCGAGGCCTGAGTGACCTCGGCACCGGTCGGGACGTCGACGTAGCGTCGCAGTCATGACGCGCACGATCGGGATCGACGTCGGCGGCAGCAAGTGCCTCGGCGTCGTGCTCGACGACGGGCAGGTCCTGACCGAGTCGAGGCGGCCGACGCCGCGAGGCGAGGGTTCGCTCCCGCAGCTCATCGAGACCCTCGCCGAACTGGCCACCGAGCTGGGCCCGTACGAGCACCTCGGTGTCGGCGTTCCCGGCCTCGTCACCCACGAGGGAGTCCTGCGTGCCGCGCCCAACCTCGACGGCGTCGCAGACTTCGA
>JAUHYJ010000732.1 GCA_030425785.1 Acidimicrobiia bacterium
CGCCAGCGTCGCGCCGCCGATGCCGATGTCGCCCGATTCCTCGGCGCGCAGCCGCGCGAGCCGGGCGATCGCATCGTCGCCGAGCACCGTCGTGTGGTGGTCGGCCTCGGTGCGCGTGCGCGAGACGAGGTACTTCGGCTGCGCGGTCCAGATCTCGCCGTACTCGCGCAGGTAGTCGGGCAGCGATTCGTCGTGCCGCGCATCGGGCCAGAACGGGTCCATGATCTCGTACATGGCGCGCCCCTGGACCATCGCGGTCAGCGCGGCTGCGCGGCGGTTGAACTCGCGGTGAAGCTGCTCGCCGATGCGCACCCAGTCGCCGCCGCCGACCTCGTCGGGGCCGCGCTCGATCTTCAGATCGAGCGACACGTTCATCCAGTACACGAAGCGCGCAGCCATCGCGGTCTCCATTCTCTGGGTCCGGGGCGGATGCCGCAGGTGGACCCTGGTCTGAGGGTAGGACGCCCGCCGGCATCCCGACAGAGGGCGTGCGCCGTCCGGGGCGACCGTTCAGATGGAGGTCAGCCCACCGGCGTACGATGCAGGTCCAGACCGGAGGGAACCCGATGACCCACAACGTCACGATCAGGTACTGCACCCAGTGCGGCTGGATGATGCGCGCCGCGTGGGCGGCGCAGGAGCTGCTGACCACCTTCCAGGACGAGCTCGCCGACGGCGGGATCACGATCATCCCGGGCACGGGCGGCATCTTCGAGGTGCACGCCGACGGGGAGCGGGTGTGGTCGCGCGTCGACGACGGCGGGTTCCCCGAGATCACCGAGCTCAAGCGCCGCGTGCGCGATCATGTCGCCCCCGGTCGCAGCCTCGGCCACACCGACCGGATCAAGCCCGACCCGGGCGACATCTGACCTGACCCGGACGACGGCTGACCTGACACGGGCGACAGCTGACTCGCATCCGCCACGGTCGACCGATCGCGGCGCCATCTGACGTCTCCGGTTGAGATTTCGGTGCGCCGAAAGTTAGATTTAGGCATGCCGAAATTTCCCGTCGCCGTGCGCGCGAGCGCGTTGATCGCGGCGACCGGGCTCGCGCTCGCGGGCTGCTCCACCGGTGCGACCGAGGATGCCGGCGACGCGTCGTCGTCCACCGACATCCCCGTGGTTCTCACGACCTTCACGGTGCTCGCCGACATCGCCGAGAACGTCGCCGGACCGCACCTGCGCGTCGAGTCGATCACGAAGATCGGCGCGGAGATCCACGGGTACGAGCCGACACCCGGCGACATCCGCACCGCGGCCGAAGCCGACCTCATTCTCGACAACGGACTGAACCTCGAGGCGTGGTTCGCGCAGTTCGTCGAGACCGTCGATGTGCCGCACGTCGTCGTCTCGGACGGCGTCGAGGTGATCGACATCACCGAAGACGCCTACGCCGGCCTGCCCAACCCGCACGCGTGGATGAGCCCCCTGAACGTGCAGACCTACGTCGACACCATGGCGCAGGCCTTCAGCGACCTCGACCCGGCCCACGCCGACGCGTTCGCCGCCAACGCCGAGGCGTACAAAGCCGAGCTGCAGCAGGTGCAGGACGAGCTCGTCGCCGGCCTCGCCGACCTTCCCGACACCCAACGCGCGCTCGTCACGTGCGAGGGCGCATTCTCGTACCTCGCCCGCGACGCCGGGCTCGAGGAGAGATACATCTGGGCGGTCAACGCCGAGCAGCAGGCCACCCCCCAGCAGATCGCCGCCACCATCGAGTTCGTCGACGACAACGACGTCCCGGCCGTCTTCTGCGAGTCGACCGTCTCCGACCGGGCGATGCAGCAGGTCGTCGAGGCCACCGGTGCCGCGTACGCCGGGGTGCTGTACGTCGACTCGCTCTCCGAGGCCGACGGCCCCGTGCCGACCTACCTCGACCTGATCCGATACGACGCCCGGCTGATCCTCGATGCGCTCGCCGGAGGCGGCGCATGATGATGGATGACGCAGACGGCATGGACCGGGCGCTCGAGGTCTCGGACCTCTCGGTCCGCTACGGCGAGGTGCGTGCGCTCGAGGGCGTCTCGCTGGCGCTGCGGCCCGGCCGCGTGTGCGGGCTGGTCGGCATGAACGGGTCCGGCAAGTCCACCCTGTTTAAGGCGATCATGGGCGTCGTCAGGCCGACCACCGGCACCGTGCGCCTGGGCGGCG
>JAUHYJ010000068.1 GCA_030425785.1 Acidimicrobiia bacterium
CGAGCCGACGGTCACGACGGCCTCGCACTTCAGCCGCTGCGCGACCTCGACCAGGCAGTCGCTGTAGGTGCGCCAGTACAGGTGCGGCTCGACGCCGACGAGCACGACGAGGTCACGGCCACCCTGGCCGCGCACGATGTCGAAGCGGTTCTCGGGCCAGCGGATCACGCGTACCTCGCCCTCGTCGAACTCGACCTGGGGCCGTTCCTGCG
The DNA here is from genome assembly GCA_030425785.1 of Acidimicrobiia bacterium. Classification (GTDB taxonomy): domain Bacteria; phylum Actinomycetota; class Acidimicrobiia; order Acidimicrobiales; family Ilumatobacteraceae; genus Ilumatobacter. The sequence goes on from JAUHYJ010000068.1 coordinate 213, forward strand.
TGAAGTCGTAGAACGGGTCGGGGTCGATCTCGGCGACGGTGATCGCCGAGTCGGCCGGTGCCATCCGGTCGACCGCGGCGGTGGCGGCACCACCGATGTCGAACAGGCCGGTCAGGCCGACCAGCATCACCGGCGCCCGGAGCGGTGCGAGGCCGTCGACCTCGAGCTGGAGGACGTCGTCGGCGTTCACCTGTCGATCACGTCCCCAGTCTGGCGACGACGTGGTCGATGCACGCGGTCAGTGCCTCGACGTCGGCCGGATCGATGGCGGGGAACATGCCGACCCGCAGCTGGTTGCGGCCGAGTTTGCGGTAGCTGTCGGTGTCGAGGATGCCGTTGGCCCGGAGCGCGGCGTTCACGTCGTCGGCCGCCACCGCGTCGTCGAGGTCGATCGTGGCCACCACCGCGGAGCGCTGGGCCGGGTCGGCCACGAACGGGGTCGTGTAGTCGGTCGCCTCCGCCCAGCCGTACATCGTCGCCGCCGACCGCTCGGACCGCTCGGCGCACCAGTCGAGGCCGCCGTGTTCGTTCATCCAGCGCAGCTGTTCGTCGAGCATGATCAGGGTGGCGACGGCCGGCGTGTTGTAGGTCTGGTTCGACCGGCTGTTCGTCAGGGCGATGCCGAGGTCGAGCGACGCCGGTCGCCAGCGGTCGCTCGCTGCGATGCGTTCGATCCGTTCGACGGCGGCGGGTGAGCAGGCCGCCAGCCACAGCCCACCGTCGGCGGCGAAGCACTTCTGCGGGGCGAAGTAGTACACGTCGACATCGGTCGGGCTCCAGCGAAGCCCGCCGGCGGCCGACGTGGCGTCGACGGCGACCAACGCACCGTCGTCGGCGCCGATCGGCCGGGTCGGTGTCATCGCGACGCCGGTGGACGTCTCGTTGTGGGTGAGCGCGTACAGGTCGATGCCGGCCTCGGCGGCGGGTCGCGGGTGCGTGCCGGTCGCGCTCTCGACCACCGATGGCTCGTCGAGGTGGGGCGCCTCGGCGCACGCGGTCGCGAACTTCGACGAGAACTCGCCGAACACGAGGTGCTGGCTGCGGCGATCGATCAGGCCGAACGTGGCGGCGTCCCAGAAGACGGTGGTGCCGCCGTTGCCGAGCACGATCTCCCAGCCGTCCGGCAGGCCGAACAGCTCGGTGAGGCCGGCCCGGACGGAGCCGACGAGGCCCTTCACCTGTGGCTTGCGGTGTGAGGTGCCCATGATCGTGGCCGCGCCCGCCACGATGGCGTCGATCTGTTCCGGGCGGACCTTCGACGGACCGCATCCGAAGCGGCCGTCGGCGGGCAGCAGGTCGGGAGGGATCTGGATGTCCTGGGGCGTCACGTCGACAGCATGGCAGCGGACCGCGGCCTTCCCACCGCCGGTTGGTGCTTTGTCGCCCGACTCGAACGGTCCACGCCCGCGACGCCGCCGGAACACCTGGAACAGGTGCAAACGGATCGGGTATTCGACCTGATTTCGTGGCACGCTGTGGAACCGTGAAGAGAGTCTCCCAACGCCTCGCATCGATCGCCCCCTCGGCCACCCTCGCCGTCGACGCCAAGGCCAAGGCCATGAAGGCGGCCGGCGAGAACGTGATCGGCTTCGGCGCCGGCGAACCCGACTTCCCGACGCCGGACCACATCGTCGAGGCGGCCGTCGCAGCGTGCTACGACCCGAAGAACCACCGGTACACGCCCGCCGGTGGCCTGCCCGAGCTCAAGGAGGCGATCGTCGCCAAGACGATGCGCGACTCGGGCTTCGCGTGCGAGCCGGGCCAGGTCGTCGTGACCAACGGCGGCAAGCACGCGGTGTTCTCGGCCTTCGCCGCGCTCTGCGATCCGGGTGACGAGGTCATCGTGCCGGCCCCGTACTGGACGACCTACCCCGAGGCGATCACGCTCGCCGGAGGCGTTCCGGTGGTGGTCGACACCACCGACGACACCGGCTTCAAGGTCACGATCGACCAGCTCGACGCCGCCAAGACCGACCGCACCAAGGTGTTGCTGTTCGTCAGCCCCGACAACCCGTCGGGCGCGATCTACGACCCGGCCGAGGTCGAGGCGATCGGCCGCTGGGCGCTCGACAACGACGTGTGGGTCGTCACCGACGAGATCTACGAGCACCTCGTCTACGGCGACCACGAGTTCGCCTCGATGCCCACCCTCGTGCCCGAGCTCGCCGATCAGTGCGTCGTGCTGAACGGCGTCGCGAAGACGTACGCCATGACCGGATGGCGGGTCGGCTGGCTCATCGGTCCGACCGACGTGGCCAAGGCGTGCACCAACTTCCAGAGTCACGCGACCTCGAACGTGGCGAACGTGGCCCAGCGGGCGGCGATCGCGGCCGTGTCGGGCCCGCTCGACGACGTGGTGATGATGCGCGAGGCGTTCACCCGCCGCGGCACGACGATGCACGGGCTGCTCAACGACATCGACGGCGTGACCTGCATCGAACCACAGGGCGCGTTCTACTGCTTCCCGAACATGTCAGGGCTGCTCGGCCGGGACCTCGGCGGCGCGGTGGCGAACTCGACGCTCGAGCTCGCCGACCTCGTCCTCGACCGCGCCAAGGTGGCCTTCGTGCCCGGCGAGGCGTTCGGCGCGCCCGGCTACGCGCGCTTCAGCTTCGCGCTCGGTGACGACGACCTCGCCGAGGGCATCGGCCGCATCGCCGACCTCGCCGGCTGACGCGCCGACCGGGTCGACACGGCCCGGCCCGCACGTCAGACTGCAGGCATGGTGACGATCCGTCTCGAGCGGGTCGCGAAGACCTTCGGCGACCATGCCGCCGTCGACGGCGTCGACCTGACGATCGGCGACGGCGAGTTCTTCGTCCTGCTCGGGCCATCGGGTTGCGGCAAGACGACGATCCTGCGGATGATCGCCGGGCTCGAGGAACCGACGGGGGGCGACATCACCGTCGACGGGGTCTCGGTGACGCATCTCGAGACCCGCCGTCGGCACCTCGGCATGCTGTTCCAGCAGAGCGCGCTGTATCCGCACCTGACCGTGCGCGACAACATCGGCTTCCCGCTCAAGATGGCGGGGGTCCGCCAGCGCGAGATCACCAGAGCCGTGGACGACCTCGCTGCCTCGGTGGGGCTCGCCCACGTGCTCGACGTCCGCCCGCGGCGGCTCTCGGGTGGGATGCAGCAGCGGGCGGCGCTGGCCCGTGCGGTCATCCGGTCGCCCGAGCTGCTGCTCATGGACGAACCGATGTCGAACCTCGACGCCAAGCTGCGCACCCACCTGCGCGCCGAGCTCGCGGTGCTGCAGCGCTCGCTCAGTGCCACGGCGGTGTACGTGACCCACGACCAGGTCGAGGCGATGGCGCTCGCCGACCGCATCGCCGTCGTGCGCGCCGGGCGCATCGAGCAGTGCGGTGCGCCGATGGATCTCTACCTCCACCCGGCCTCCGCGTTCGTCGCGACGTTCGTCGGCACCCCACCCACGCATCTGTTCGCGGCCCGGCTCGCAGCGACGGCCGGCGGCGTCGAGGCGGTCACGCCGGCGGGCCCGATCGCGCTCGGACAGCGGCGCCACCTCGCCGAACACGCCGGCCGCCCGGTCGCCGTCGGCATCCGACCCGAGGGCGTGCGCGTCGTCGAACGCGCCGCCGGAGTCGGCGGAGCGATCCGCGCCGAGGTGGTCGGTTCGGTGTCGGTCGGCGACCACCACGAGCTGTCGGTGGCGCTGGCAGCCTCCCCGGTCGCCGCCGATCCGCTGCCGACCGTCGGCGACGACGAGGTGACGACCCTGGTCGTGCCGTCTCCCGATGCCCACGACGTCGATCTGTGGCGCCCGATCTCGCTCGAGATCGACCCCGACCGCGTGATCCTCTTCGACCTCGACACCGGCGACGCCCTCGACGCCGACCCCGCCAGTCGACCAACCCGTGAACTCCGGACCGCCTGACGCAGTCCGGAGCCCACGCGGTCGCGGGTGTGTGCGCGAAGCTCTCGGCGTGGACGACCTCGAACTCCGTCACCGGCGGGCCGTCGAGCAGGCGTGGGCCGACTTCGACGACCCGCGTGACGTGACCGGGATCGAGGAGCGGAGCGCGATGGTGTCGACGAACCGCGTGTACCGGCTCGTGCTCGCCGACGGCACGTCGGTGTTCGCGAAGTCGTCGAACTACGGGTCGTTCTTCCTGTTCGCCGAGGATCACGACCGGCTCGATCGCGTCAATCGGCTCCTCGCCGGCGGACGATACGGCGACTTCCTCGCGAACGCCCTGCACACCGCCGACGGCCGGCCGTACGTGTGGTACGACGGCGAGACCTGGGTGGTGTTCTACGCCGAGATCGCGATCGGTCACGGCCTGCCCCGGCGGCTGTCCGACGCCCAGGTCCAACGGCTCGGTCACGAGCTGGCGTCGTTCCATCTCGCGTGCGCCGAGATCGCACCGCAGATCCCACCACCGTCGAAGACGGCGAAGTCCGACGCCGTCAACCTGTACGAACGGCTCGCCTCGCGCAATGCCCACGACGAGTTCGGGCTCGACCAGAGCCGCATCGACCTCGTGCGTCGTCACACCCACCGGTTCCTGATGGCGGTCCACGAGTCGGGCTACGACACCTGGACGAAGATGCCCGTGCTCATCGACTGGAACCTCGGCAACTTCTCGGTCCAGTACGGCGAGGACGACGCCGACTTCACCCTGTTCAGCCGGTGGGACTACGACTGGTTCCGCATCGAGTCACGCCTGCTCGACTTCTACTTCCTCTCCCGTGTCTCGTCGTCCACCGGCGACCGCTCGGTGTGGACGTACGGTTCGCACACCCTCCTCGAACCGCGGTTCCGGCTGTTCCTCGACGCGTACCACCAGGTGTTCCCGCTCACGGCGGACGAGGTGCTGTTCCTGAAAGAGGCGTACCGGTTCTTCCTGTTGAACTACGTCGTCCGCGAGGGGCGGCACTTCTTCCGGTACGAGTTCTGGCAGCACTTGATGCACGACGCGGTCGACGTCCAGCTCCCGGAGCTCGACGCCCTCGACCTCACGTCGCTGCTGTCCGTCGTCGACTGATGCTGCCGACCGGTCGCCGGCGCGCGCTCAGGTCAGCGCATGCTCGTTGCGGGTGAGCAGCCGCTTGATGTTGCCGAGGTGCCGCGCCATGACGAGGATGCAGATGCCGATCGTCGCCAGCACCTCCCATGCCTCCTGGCGGACGATCCCGACGCCGACGGGCAGCAGCGCCACGATGACGATCGAGGCGAGCGACGCCTTCTTGCTGAGTCTCGAGATCACGGCCCACAGGCCGACCAGCACGACGAACACCACCGGCGACAGCACCGCGAACACCCCGCCGCCGGTCGCGACGCCCTTGCCGCCGCGGAGCCGGTTCCAGATCGGGAACACGTGGCCGACGACCGCGAGCGCACCGAACACGTAGCCGGCGGGTCGACCGTCGACCACCAGCCCCAGCCCGGCAGCGAGCGCACCCTTGGCGGCGTCGAGGACGAACACCCAGACGCCCTTGCGCCATCCGAGGACGCGAGTGACGTTCGAGGCGCCGGGGTTTCCCGAGCCGACCGTCCGGATGTCGACCCCGTTCGCCCGGGCCACGAGCGACGCACTCGGGAACGTCCCGAGCAGGTACGCGACCAGGGCGAGCGACCAGGCCATGACGGCTACTTGCGCACGAGCGCGACCGGGACGGGACGTGCCGGCTTCGAGTGGTCGGCCATCGGGCGTGGCGCGTCGGCGCGGTCGACCGCGGCGAGCGCTGCTTCGCCCTCGCCGCCGACACACTCGGGGTCGGGCCCGTCGAGCGGCAGCCCGGTGAAGAACTTTGCCGCCATGCAACCGCCCTGGCACGCGTCGTACGAGCCGCACGACGCGCACGCGCCCGCCGACTGCGGCTGGCGCAGATCGTGGAAGAGCTCGCTGTGCCGCCAGATGTGGGCGAAGCCGCCGTCGTCGCGCACGTTGCCCGCGTGGAACTCGTCGTGGATGACGAAGGGGCACGCGTAGACGTCGCCGACGGGATCGATCAGGCAGACGACGCGGCCGGCGCCGCAGAGGTTGAGCCCGGGCAGGTTCTCGTCGCCGAGCGCGTTCAGGTGGAAGAACGAGTCGCCGGTCAGGACGCGATCACCCTTGGCGAGCAGCCACTGGTAGATCTGGCGCTGCTGGGCGTCGGTGGGGTGCAGGTCGTGCCAGGCGTCGGCCCCGCGTCCCGACGGCCGGAGCCGGGTGATACGGAGCTGGGCGCCGTACTGGTCGGCAAGCGCCTGGAACTCGTCGAGCTGATCGACGTTGTGGCGGGTGACGACGACCGAGATCTTGAACGGACCGTTGCGCTCGACGAAACCGGCGTCGCGCAGGTGCCCCATCGCCCGGATCGCCGTGTCGTACGACCCCGGGCCACGCACGGCGTCGTTGGTGACCGCGTCGGTGCCGTCGAGGCTGATCTGGATGTCGAGGTAGTCGAGCGCCGTCAGCCGACGCGCCTTGTCGGCGTCGATGAACGCACCGTTGGTCGAGAACTTGACGCCGATGCCGAGCCCGATCGAGTACTCGACCAGCTCGAAGAAGTCGCGCCGGATCATCGGCTCGCCGCCGCCGATGTTGATGTAGAAGACCTGGAGCCGGTGCAGCTCGTCGAGCACCGCCTTGGCCTCGTCGGTCGTGAGCTCACGGGGGTCGCGCCGCCCCGACGACGACAGGCAGTGCACGCACTCGAGGTTGCAGGCGTACGTGAGCTCCCACGTCAGGCAGATCGGTGCGTCGAGTCCGCCCTTGAGCTGGTCAACGAGTGCGGTCACAGAGCATCTCCGAGTCGAGCAGGGACGCGATGGCCGTCGCGAAGGCGCCGTGGCGTTCGGGTGGGATCCGGCACGCCGTGAGCGCTGCGACGACGGTGTCGTGGTCGTCGAGCGATTCGACGACACGGACGAGATCGACGTGCTTGAGGAACACGAGCCGACGGGTGTCGTAGTGGTACGCGAGTGCTCCGAACGGCTCGGGTCGAAGCGCGACCTGGGGATGCAGCGCGAGCGAGCGATCGAGCACCGGGTGGTCGGCGGTGACGGTCACGGATCGCTCAGTAGACGCCACACATGCCGTCGATCGAGATCTCCTCGATCAACTGCTCGTCGACGACCTCGGCCGACGCATCGGAGGTGTCGGTACCGGTCTCGTCGGCGCGCTCGTTCGTGTCCTGCTCCATGATCACCAGCGTACTCGCCGCGGTCGTGCGGTCAGGTTTCGGAGGGGGGCTCGCTGTCGGCGGGTTCGGGTGCGGCGTCCGCCGCCGGTTCGAGGCGGTCGAGTGCCCGGCGCAGCAGCGGCCCGGTGTCGTCGGTGACCCGGAACCCCGCGACGGGCTCGGACTCGGATGCGAGCCGGTCGGCCATCGAGGTGCCCGACCGGTCGGTGGCGCGGTTGAGCGCTTCCTCCAGCCCGGTCATCGGGGGCGGCTCGGGGCGGTCGGCGCGTGCCGTGCTCGGTGCCGGCGGCGTCGGCGGCGGCAGCGACGCCGACGGGCTCGAACGCTTGCGGCTCACCAGCCACCAGACGATCACCAGGATCGCCACGACGACGACGACGGCGATGATCACGAGCACGGTCTCGTCCCCCACGGGCCGCAGCGTAGTGCGATCAACGCGCCGGGGTGACCGATGCCACGAACTCGGGGTCGCGTCCGGCGATGCGTCGAGTGGCCAGGCTGACGCCGCCGCGTTGCACCGCCCACCCGATCACGACCGACGCGGCCGCGAAGGCACTGACGAATCCGGTGCGGCCACGGTCGACCGCCCAGAACAGCGCCAGCCCGACCGGCACCGTGGCGATCGCGAGCCCGAGCAGCACGACGAAGAGCAGGCCGGCGGCGAGGATGCCCTTGCCCGACTCGCCGCTGGCGAAGGGGTTGTCCGACTCGGGCACTGCGATCGGGACGAGCGCGGACTGCACCACGGCGGCCCCGGACCCGGCGAGCAGCCCGCCGATGCCGACCCCGAACCCGGCGGCGAGATAGCGCCACTCGCCGGTGATCGATGCCGCGACGAGCGGGCCGATGATCGCGAGCGGGGCGGCGACGATGACGATGCTGCGCACCTTGGCCTCGACGAGTTGGCGCGCGGTCGCGCCGCCGAGCATCTCGTTGGTGATGGCCGGCCCGTCGTTGCCGAAGCTGTTCCCGGCGATGAAGAGCACGGCCAGCTGCACCGCGCCGCCGACGAGGACGGCGCCGCTGCCGGGGTCGTCACGGAGCAGTACGGGTGCGAGGACGGCGCCCAACCCGACGCCCGCCCCGGTGACGGTCTCGAGCGCGGTGCGGGGCGTGCGGACACGGGTGAGCAGGCTGCGCCACGCGATCGCGCCGACGACCCCCGTGCCGCAGGCGGTCCGGATCAGCCGACCGAATGCCGATGGTGGGCGGGCGCCGCCACCGCCGGGTCCACGCACCGTCCCGGTGAGGATCTCGGTCGTCGTGGCGAACGCGGCGTACAGCGGCACGAGCCAGATCGCCCCGAGCGCCAGGTGGCCGAGTGCGACGAGGGTGCGGTCGGCGTCGACGATCGCGAGGCCGACCTGGCCGGGCGGCGACCAACGTGCGGCGTCGGCGAGGGCCGCCCGGTCGGCGACATCGGCGTCGGCGAGCACCGCGGGCACCAGTTGGAACAGGCCGTAGAACGCCAGCCCGCCGAAGCCGGCGACGAGTTGTCCCAGTCGGGCACGGCGTGCGATGAGCAGCGAGAGCAGGTTCGTGGCCGTGCGGGCGACGAGCAGCAGTGAGAGGAGCCACGCGACGACCGCGGCCAGGACGATCGGCATGCCGGCGGCGCTCTGGAACGCACCCAGCGCGAGCGCCGCGCCGATCGTGATGCCGGCGAGACCCGCCGGGCCGAACGCCGTCCCGGCGAGCAGACCGACGGCCCGCTGTCGAGGCGACAACGGCTCGGCGGCGACGACACGCGGGTCGATCGGCTGGCTGACCCCGGCGACGGTGCCGAACCCGACGACGGCCAGCACCAGGCCGGTGCACGCCAGCACGACGAGCGAGTCGGCCTCGTCGGATCGCGCCATGACGAACGCGCCGGCTGCGCCGGCCACACCGACCACACCGGATGCGACGAGCGAGAGGACCGCGCCGACCTGTTCCGCGCCACCGTGGTGGATCGCTCCCCGCAGGAGGCGCCAACGCAGACGGACGAACGATCGGACGATCGATCCACCACCGGCGGTCGAGCGGTCGGAGCCGCCGGGGCCCGAGACCGTCGTCAGCCCAGCCACTCGAGTGCGCTGTCGTCGATCTCGCTGCCACCGATGACGTCGATGAACGCGTCCTCGAGGCGACGGCCCCGCCGGAGCGCCTCGGTCGGCCCGATCGCCACCATCGACCCGTCGTGGATCACCCCGACGTGGTCGCAGAGCCGCTCGACCAGGTCCATCACGTGGCTCGAGAACACCACGGTGCCGCCCCCGGCACGGAAACGATCGAGCATCGAGCGCATCGTGCGCGCCGACACCGGGTCGACCCCCTCGAACGGCTCGTCGAGCAGGAGCAGGCGCGGGCGGTGGAGCACCGCCGCCGCGAGCGCCGTCTTCTTCCGCATGCCGTGGCTGTACCCGGCGATCTGACGGTCGGCGTCGCCGGTGAGCTGCAGCGTGCTCAGGAGCTGCTCGATGCGGGACCGCGCCGTGTCGGCGTCGATGCCGCGGATCTCGGCCAGGGTGAGCAGGAACTCGGTCGCGGTCAACCGTTCGAACAGCTGGAGCGGGTCGAGGACGACGCCGATCGCGGCGCGAGCCCCGAGGACGTCGCTGGCGACGTCGTGACCGCACACCTCGATCGATCCGTGGTCGGGGCGGACGAGGCCGATCACCGAGCGCAGCGTCGTCGACTTGCCCGACCCGTTCGGTCCGACGAGCCCGAAGCAGCTGCCGGCTGGCACGTCGAACGTGAGCTCGCGCAACGCGACGGTCGAACCGAACCGCTTCGAGAGTTGGCGCACCCGCAGGGGAGGGAGCCGCGGTGCCGGGAACGACATGTCCGACAGTCTGCCGGTCGGCGGCGGTGGAGCGTGGCGTCAGCTGACGACGATGCCGCCGTCGCAGGTGATGATCTCGCCGACCGTGAAGGCGCCCGCTCGGCTCGACAGGAAGATCGCCAGGCCGGCGATGTCCTCGGGCGTGCCGACGCGCCCCCGTGGGTTCGTCGACGCCAGCGCATCCCAGTCGGTGTTCTCGACGTCGCCGCCACCGCCGACGCCGGTCGACAGCATCCACGTCGGGAAGGGCCCGGGCGCGATCGCGTTGACGATGATGTTACGCGGTGCGAACTCGCTGGCGAGCTGGCGGGTCATGGCGTGGATCGCCGCCTTCGACGGGCTGTAGGAGTACGTCTGGAGGCGCGGCGGGCGGAGCCCGTCGATCGAGCCGATGTTGATGATGCGGGCCGGG
>JAUHYJ010000069.1 GCA_030425785.1 Acidimicrobiia bacterium
GTCGCGACCGAACCGCACCTCGCCCCGGTCGGGCGTCAGGTCGCCGGCGAGGATTCGCATCAACGTCGTCTTGCCCGACCCGTTCACGCCGACGAGCGCGACCCGGTCGCCACGCGACACCGTGAGCGTCACGCCGTCGAACAGCACCTTGTCGGGTCGGGCGACGCCCACCCCGGCGATGTCGACGCAGATCACGCCGACACGATACGGCCGGGGCGGGTCACACAGCCCGGCCGGTCGACGTCACCGGACGACGGCGACCGGTGCGTGGCTGTGGGCGGCGACGGCCGACGACGTCGAGCCGAGCACGAGGCCGGTGAACCCACCCCGTCCTCGTGTCCCGACGATCACCATGTCGGTCTCGCGCGACGCCTCGATGAGCCCGAACGCCCCGGTGCCGCGGACCGCCTCGGTGAGCACCTTGACGTCCGGCGGCGGATCACCGGCGGCCGCGACCACCCGATCGGCCACGGCCACGGCGGCCGCGTCCATCTCGTCGATGTCGGCCGTCATCGGGGTGTACATCCCGACGGCGAGCGCCGGCAGGAACCAGGCGTGGACGACCTTGACCTCCTCGACGCCCGGCAGGCCACAGGCGAACCGCACGGCGCGGACCGACTCGTTCTCGCCGAGCCCACCGTGGGCATCGGCGTCGATGTCGTGGTCGTCGACGCCGACGACCACGCGACGGGGCGGACGATGATGGTCGCCCCGCACGACGATCGAGGGCCGCTCGCTGTGGTGGAGGACGTAGTTGGCGGTCGAACCGAGCACCATCGACACCCGTCCGTGGCCGCGGTGACCGACGACGATCATGTCGGCGCCGACCTCGTCGGCGACGTGGACGAGCGCCCGGCCTGGGTGGCCGTTGCGCACGATCCCCTCGAGCCGCTCGTCGTCCTCCTGCTCGATGCGCTCGTTCAGGCCGTTGATCGCCAGCTCCTCGACGTCGTGCGGATCGATCGGCACGACGACGTCGTAGCCGGTGACGAGCGGGACCTCCCACACGTTGACGAGCACGATGCGGGCATCGGCGGGAGCGGTCTCGCGTGCCCAGGCGAGTGCGGCGTCGGACTCGGGGCTCGTGTCCATCCCGACGACCAGGGTCATCCGACCGGCAGTGGCTTCGGTGTTCATGGCACCTCCCTTCGCGGCGACGGTCGGCGACCGTGCCTCTGACGCGATTATGCGCCCGGCGTCGCCGGGCGCACTAGGGCCGTTCGGAGGATTCCGTGCCGGGGTGGCGGAACGACCCGCTCGCGGTCGGTGAGCGACCGGTCAGCGGCGGCCGAGACGGCCTTCGCCGTTGACCCGGGCGGTGATCCGCTCGGTGACGTCGGCCAGCTTCTCCGCCGCCTCGTCGTCGGTGAGACGGCCGTCCTCGACGGCCAGGTCGAGGTGACCGGCGGCCTCGTCGACGAGGGCGTCGATCACGGTCTGGACGTCGACACCGTTGGCCTCGGCGATGTCGGCGATCGAGTTGCCCGCCACCAGCTCCTCACGGAGCGTCTCGGCGTCGATGCCGAGGAGGCCGGCGACGACCTCACCGTCGCGTCCGGGCCCGCCGCGGTGGCCACGACCGCCGCGGTCGCCGGGCGCGTGTTCGGGTCGGTGCTCGGCGAGGTGGGTGGCGACGGCGTCCGCCTGATCGGAGGTGATCGTGCCGTCGTCGACGAGGTCCTGCAGCAACTCGCGGACCCGCTGGCCGGGCTCGACGCCATCGGGCATGTCGTCGCTGCTGGTGTCGGTGTCCGCGTCCTGCTGGACGACGAGGCCCGTGTCGGTCGAGCCGCCGGTCGCAGCGCTCGTGAAGCTCGGAGTGAGCGCCATGAGGCCGATCGCACCGCCGGCGAGGAGTCCGGCACCGACGCCGATCACGGCGTTGCGCCGGGCGGTCGACGGGCGGGTGGAGGTGGGGGTGGGGGTCTGGTCGGAGCTCATCGTGGGTCCTTTCGGGATGGGTGGTGTCGATGACGATGCTCATCGTGAACCCCCAGGTTGAGAACCGAACCAGGCCCGGGTAAGAGGCGAGCAAGAACCCGGCGGTGTCAGCCCGGCTCGATGCCGTGGCCGGTCCCACCCGTGAGATCGGCGGTGGGATCGCCGGCGACCTCGCCCAGACGGAAGCCGACCTCGGCGCCGCCGCCGGCGCGCGGTCGGGCGAACGTCGTGCCGCCACCGTGCCGGGCCGCGACCTCGGCGACGATCGACAGCCCGAGACCCGAACCCGGCAACGTGCGCGCGTCGTCGGCCCGATGGAAGCGATCGAAGACGCGGTCGAGATCGTCGGGCGCGATCCCTGGTCCTCGATCGGCAACGACCACGCCGGCGTCCCGGACCGTCACCGTGATCGGCGACTCCGACCGGTCGAACTTGCAGGCATTGTCGAGCAGGCACGACAGCGCCCGCTGCACGGCCGACCGCTGGGCGACGACGGGCGATGCGGTCGCGTCGAGCTCGATCGTGCGTCCGGTGCGCCGCCGGTAGCGATCGGCGACCTCGGCAGTGACCTCGCCCAGGTCGAACGCCGTGTACGGCTCGTCGGACGAGTCGCCGCTCGCGACGGCGACGACCTCGTTCACGAGGTCGGTGAGCTCGCTCGCCTCTGCCCGCAGGTCGGCGACGATCGCGTCACGGTCGTCGTCGCTCATCTCGGGGTAGCGGACGAGCGCGTCGAGGTTGGTGCGCAGGCTGGTCAGCGGGGTGCGCAGCTCGTGCCCGGCATCCTGGACGAGGCGGCGCTGATCGTCCTTCGAACGCGCGAGCGCGGCCAACATCCGATCGAACGCGACGCCGAGCCGACCGACCTCGTCGTCGCCGTGCTCGCCGACGGCCACGTCGAGCCGACCGGTGGTCTCGACGTGTTCGGCGGCGGAGGTGAGACGTCGCAGCGATGCGGTGATGCGGTTCGCGATCAGCAGCCCGACGCCCACGGCAGCACCACCGACGAGCGCCGACCACACCAGGATGCGACCCCGCAGACCGAGCAGGACGCGATCGGTCTCCGCGAGCGACCGGCCGACCTGCACGGCACCCCGCGGGAACCCGATCGTGCGGATGCGGTAGTCGCCGGCGTCGGTGGCGACCGTCGCGAACCGGCTCGCTCGCGGCACCCCGGCGACGCGGACGTCGTCGTCGGTCACGGGGATCTCGACCGGGAACGTCGACTCGACGATCGTGCCGTCGATCGTGATGATCTGCGCGTCGAGCCCGGCCAGCGGGCCGCGGCGCGGCAGCGCGTCCCGGCCGAGGCGCCCGTCGGCGACCACGCCGTCGACCTCGGTCAGCGACCGATCGACCTCGGCCAGCAACCGGTCACGCGTCGACCGATAGCTGACGGCGCCGATCGCCACGGTGGCGACCATCACCAGACCGGCGAGCGCCAGCGCGATCTTCCAGCGCAGGCTCACCGGTCGTCCGCCCGGGCGACGTAGCCGACCCCGCGCACCGTGTGGATCAGGCGGCCCGCGCCGCCGCGCTCGGTCTTGCGGCGGAGGTAGCCGATGTACACCGCCAGGTTCTTCGAGTCCGGGCCGAAGTCGTACTGCCAGATCCGCTCGTAGATCGTCGAGTGGTCGAGCACGATGCCCGCGTTGCGAACCAGCAGTTCGAGCAGGTCGAACTCGGTCTTGCTCAGCTCGACCGGTTCGCCGCCGCGTTCGGCACGGCGGCCGGCGGTGTCGAGCACCAGGTCACCGAGTGTGAGCGCCTCGTGATCCCCGTCGTTCGACGCCGGCGACTCGCCGAACCCGTCGGCGCGACGGACGAGCGCCCGCATGCGCGCGAACAGCTCCGCCAGATCGAACGGCTTGGGGACGTAGTCGTCGGCGCCGGCGTCGAGCCCGGCGACACGATCGCTCGTGTCGGTGCGCGCCGTCAGCATCAGGATCGGCACCGTGTTGCGCTCCGACCGCAGGACGCGGCACACCGTCAGCCCGTCGACCAGGGGCATCGACACGTCGAGCAGGACCAGGTCGGCGTGGTGTTCGCCGAGCCATTCGAGGGCCTGCGCCCCGTTGGACACGGTCGTCACGTCCCACCCCTCGAGCCCGAGCGCACGCGCGACGGACTCGCGCACCGATCGATCGTCCTCGGCCAGCAGCACCTGCACCCCCTGAGTACACCAGAAGCGGGTGAGGATTCGGTGAGAATGGCACCGTGGACCACGTCGGGAGCGCCGCTGCGAGGCAGATCGCCCTCGTCGGGGTCGGTGGTGCCCTCGGCGCGCTCGTGCGCTGGTCGATCGCCGAATCGATCGACCGCCCGCCCGCCGGCTTCCCGTGGGCGACCCTGCTCGTGAACCTCGTCGGCTGCGCCGCGATCGGGGCGGCGTCACGCCGCTGGCGGCCCGGCTCCGACCGTTGGGCGTTCGGCGTGACCGGGTTGCTCGGTGGGTTCACGACGTTCTCGGCGTTCGCGAACGAGACCCGCGAGCTGCTCGTCGACGGGCGGGCGGCGACCGCCCTCGTCCTCGTCGCCGCCACCCTGCTGGGTGGCATCGCGGCGGTCTCGATCGCCCGCGCCGGCGTACCGCACTCGCCCGTGCAGGAGACGACGTGACGGTCGCGGCGCTCGCGGCGGCTGCCGCCATCGGGGCGATCGCACGGTGGCGGCTGGTCGTCCACGGGTGGCGCGGCACGCTGGCGGTCAACCTGATCGGGTCGTTCCTGCTCGGCTGGCTGGTGGCCTGGCGACCGGGCACCGACATCGTGACCGTGCTCGGCACCGGCTTCTGCGGCGCGCTCACGACGTACGGCACGTTCGCGCTCGAGGTCACGATCGCCGAGCGCCGGCACGCCGTGCTCGTCGCCGCCGGCAGTGTCGTCGGATGCGTGGCGCTCGCCGCCCTCGGCTACGCGCTCGGGGGCTGAGCGCGACGATCAGACCGGTTCGGCGGAGCCCGCCCAGCGCACCGTCACCACGTCGGGCACGAACGCCGGGGGATGATCCGCCAGGAAGCCGGCGATCTCGTCGTCGCGCGCCTCGGTCAGGCACCACCGACGCCGCGCGGTGGGCACGAGACGCTCCGGATCGGCCGACCAGGCGGAGAGCACGCGACGGGGCGACACCGCGACCTCGGGGTCGACGCCGAGCTCGCGGACGACGGCCACGAAGTCCTCGGCGGTCGGACCGGTCGGGCGGGCGAGCTGCCAGAAGTGAGCGAACCCCTCGTTCCAGGCCGACATCGGGTGCCGGGTCGGCAACTCGACGACCACGGCCAGCCGGGCTCGGGCGGTGAGGGCGGTCAGGAACGGCGCGATGTCGCCGACGTCGTAGACGACGTGGTGGCAGATCGCGACGTCGGCGACCGGCGTGACGTCCGCGACGTCGGGCCACCGACCGTGGACCGTTCGCCGGGCGACCCCGGCGCGGGCCGCGGCCTCGACGAACTCGTCGAGCATCGCGCCGCGCGGGTCGACACCGATCAGCTCGGTCGCCGGCGGCACGAGCGGGAGGGCCGATCGGCCACCGCCGCAACCGACGTCGAGCACCGTGCCGCCGACGGGAGGCAGCACCTCGCGGGCCCAACGGGCCGAGACGGTGTCGCGGTCGAGCGTGGCGTCGACCGCGAACGCCTGCGTGGCCATCGTCCACGGCGATTCGGGGGCGGCGTCGACGACGTGGGTCGGCAGCGCCCAACCGGCGAGGAGCTCACGCCAGCGGTCGGCGGCGGTCGGCGAGGGGTCGGCGTCGGGCGGTGCGGCGTCGGTCACGCCAGGATCCGCACGGGCAGCTGGCGCGGACCGCGGATCTGACCGATGCTCCAGCGCGTGTCGCCGGCCGACTCGAACCGTGGGAAGCGGGCGACGAACTCCTCGATCGCCACCCGCAGTTCGAGCCGGGCCAGGTTCGAGCCGAGGCACCGATGGATCCCGAGCCCGAACGCTGCGTGCCGGTTCTCGGCCCGGTCGATGACGAACTCGGACGCCCGTTCGAAGACCGCCGGGTCACGGTTCGCGGCGGGGAACGGCAGCAGGACCCAGTCGTCGGCCCGCATCGGGCACCCGTGGAAGTCGTAGTCGTCCTTGACGAGCCGAGCCATCGTCACCGGTGCGTACGCGCGCAGGAACTCCTCGACGGCGAACAGCATCAGCTCCGGTTCGCTCGTCAGCCGTTCGAGATCGTCGGGATGATGGGCGAGGTGCCAGATCGACGAGCCGATCGCGCTCCAGGTGGTGTCGATCCCGGCGATCAGGAGCAACACCATCGAACCGCGGACGTGGTCGTGCGACAGGGGGTTACCGTCGATCTCGACCTCGAGCAGGTAGCTCGTGAGGTCGTCGCGCGGGTGGGCGCGGTGCTCCTCGATCTGTCGGTCGAGATACGGGGCGAGACCGGGGCCCGATGCCTCGCGCTGTTCGACCGGCTGGTTGACGGTCTCGAGGAAGAAGTGCACGCACTCGCGGAAGTACTCCTCGTCCTCGGTCGGGAAGCCGAGCATGCGGGCGATGACGTTGACCGGGATGCTCTGCGCGTACTGGACGGCGGCGTCGACGACGGTCTCACCCGGCACGATGTCGCCCATCCGGTCGAGCAGGTCGCGGCACAGGCGGCGCACCTCGGGCTCCCAGCCCGCGATCTGCTTGGGCGAGAACGGCGGCAGGAGGAGCCGACGTGCGAACTGGTGGAACGGCGGATCGCTGGTGATCGGGGGCGCCGGCCCCATGGGCGGTGGCGCCATCGGACGACCGGTGCTCACGACGACGCCCTGGCTGGTGAAGTGCTCGGTGTCGTAGGCGACCTCGTGCACCAGCTCGTGGGTGAGCGGCGCCCACATGCCGCCGTAGCGGTCGGAGTGTGCGACGGGGCAACCGCCGTCGCGCAGCTGGTCCCAGATCTCGTGGGCGCGCTCGTTGTACTCCGGATCGGCGTGGTCGAGGTCGGTCGCCCAGTCGGTGACCGGCCCGTACATGCCCGACACGGTCAGTCGTCCGTGATCGAGATCGCGTACTCGGGGCAGTTCGCGACCGCGAGGTTGGCCTTCTCCTCGAGCTCGGGCGGCACGGTGCCGTCGCCGATCACGACGGCCGTGCCGTAGTCGTCGACGTCGAACAGCTCGGGGGCGAGGGCATAGCAACGGTTGTGGCCCTGGCAGAGCTCGGTGTTCACTTCCACGCGCATGCGACGACACTAGACCGGCGGCACCCGCACCGGCGCAGCGAGCGGCGCGTCCGCCGCGGTCGCGGACGTGGGGACGGCCGCCGATTCGTTGCGGGGTGAAATATCGCTGCGGCGCGACCTCGCAGCGTCGACCAAAACGCCGTCGGTGCCGCGCAGGGTGAAACGACCACGGAGATCACACGCTTACTCGCTCGCCGTGAAATTCCAGCTCCGGTACCGCAGGACGTGGGCGGCGGGCCCCCACATCGGCAAAGGACACCCCCGACATGAACCGAGTTCACGACGAGACGAGCCAGGCACTGCTCGATGCAGCGCACCGACTGCTGGCGTCCGAAGGATCCGAGGCGCTCACGGTGCGACGGATCGCGACCGAGGCCGGGATGAGCACGATGAACGTGTACTCGCGCTTCGGCGGCAAGGACGGCGTCATCGATCAGCTCTACCTCGACGGGTACCGGCGCCTCTTCGACTCCCTCGCCGCGGTGCCCGAGACCGATCGACCGATCGACGATCTCGTCGCCGTCGGCCGCGCCTACCGACAGTTCGCGCTCGACAATCCGAAGTACTACGAGATCATGTTCCGCGGCTTCGATCCGAGCCCGGAGTCGACCGAGGCTGCGCTCAGCGGACTCGCCGACTACGTCGGGCGGATCGAGCGCGGCGTCGATGCCGGCCACCTGGCCCTGCCCGCCGGCCTCGACGTCGTCGGCACGACCGCGTGGCTGTGGGCGACGCTCCACGGGCTCGTCAGCCTCGAACTGGACGAGGTCGGCCACGAGTCGGTCGACTGGGGCCAGATCTTCGACGCTGCGCTCCGCAGTTCGGTCGCCGTCCTCGCATCGAGCGGCGCCGTTCGCGCGGGCTGAGACACCGGCGGACGCCGCTAGCGTGCCGGGAACATGTTCTCGGCGGTCCTTGCGAATGTCATCACCGACGTCTTCGACTGGCTCGGCGATTTCTCGGCGAACTGGTGGTTCCTCGGCATCATCTTCGTGATCGCGTACCTCGACTCGATCGTGCCGGTCGTGCCGAGCGAGACGATGGTGATCATCGGCGGGGTGGCCGCCGGCATCGGCGACCAGCGACTCCTGCTCGTCATCGCCGCCGGGGCGACGGGCGCGTTCCTCGGTGACACGACCGCATACCTGCTCGGCGCCCGCATGAGCGGCTGGATCGAGCGGCGCGCAGCCGAACGCCCCAAGCTCGAGCAGCGCCTGAGCTGGGCCGAGCGGCAGATCCGGACGCGCGGCGGGCTGCTCCTCGTCACCGCCCGGTTCATCCCCGGCGGGCGCACCGCGCTCACCGTCTCGTCCGGCGTCACGCGCCAGCCGAAGGTCTGGTTCACGCGGTGGATCGCGATCGCGGTCGTCATCTGGGCGACCTACGCCGCCCTGCTCGGCTATCTCGGCGGCACCGCGTTCGAGGACGACCACACGCGAGCGTTCCTGTTCGCCTTCGGGTGCGCGATCGGCGCCACCCTGCTGATCGAGGCGGGCCGCCATCTGTGGTCGCGCCGCTCGACGCCCGACCCGGCGTGATCCGCATCGCTCGATCGGCACGTCTGATTCGTCACGGTCTGATTCGGCACGGTCTGATTCGTCACATCTGATTCGGCACGTCTGATTCGGGACGGTTCGGTCGGCACGGCCTGATTCGCACTGTTGCGGTCGGCGACGCCAGACTGCGCCGATGGACGTGCGCGACGCGGTCACCCGGCGGATCTCGACCCGGCAGTTCACCGACGAACCGGTCGACGACGACACGCTGCGCGAGTTGCTCGAGCTCGCCGCGCGTGCACCGAGTGGCGGCAACGTGCAGCCCTGGCGCATCTATGTGTTGAACGGCGACGCGATGGCCCGCTTCCGCGAGTTCATCGCCGACCAGCCGATCGAGGCCGGCGAGTACGACATCTACCCGCCCAAGCTGTGGGAGCCGTACCGGACGAACCGGTTCGCGCTGGGCGAGGCGATGTACGACCTGCTCGGCATCGGGCGCGACGACAAGGAGGGGCGGCTCCGCCAGTTCGCCAAGAACGGCGACTTCTTCGGCGCCCCGGCGGCACTGTTCTGCTTCATCGATCGCAAGATGGGTCCGCCGCAATGGTCCGACCTCGGGATGTTCCTGCAGACGTTCATGCTGCTCGCGCAGGAAGCCGGGCTCGCCACGTGCGCGCAGGAGTACTGGTCGGTGCGCCACAGTGCCGTGCGCGACTTCGTCGGTGCGCCCGACGACGAGCTGCTGTTCTGCGGCATGTCGATCGGCCACGGTGACCCCGACGCGGCCGTGAACCGATTGCGCAGCGAGCGGATGCCGCTCGACGACTGGGCGACGTTCGTTCAGTAGCCGACGCGGTCGCGGAAGCTGCCGACGCCCACGATCTCGACATCGCCCGGCACGCGGGCTCGCAGGCCGCGATCGGACGTCACGACGGCGACCTCGGGCGCATCGTCCGCGAGCAGCACTGCGACGAGTTCGACGATCTCGTGGTCGGCCCCGTCACGACCGCGGTGCTGTGCCTCGACGACCGTGAGGTTGCCGCCAGCGAGCACGAGCGCACCGTCGTCGAGCGGTGCGTCGAACACGAGCGTCACCGCGTCGTCGTGCGTGCGACACCACTCGGCCACGCGCTGGGTCAACCGCCGTTGCGCGGCGGGACGATCGTTCCACCACCCGTCGGGTCGTGATCCGAAGACGTTGTTGCCGTCGACCACCCAGTGGCGCGCCGGGCGGGTCACCGCTCGAGCAGTGCGGTCGGGATGTCGACGTGACGCGCCCGCAGCCACTCCCCCAGGCTCTTGGCCTGCGCGTCCTGGCGGGTCGACGCGGCGACGCCCTCCTGGAGCAGGCCGTGGATCACGAAGTTGAGCGACCACAGGTTCGCCAGGTCGTGACGGTCGATCGCGAGGTCGGCGGTCTCGGGGAGCAGCTCGCGGAGACGATCGACGGTGAGCGTCGCAGCGACCCAGGCGTACGCATGCGGGTCGCGTGCGAAGACCCCGAGGTTGGCGTTGCCGCCCTTGTCGCCGGACCGGGTGCCGATGACGAGTCCGAGCGGTGCCCGGGTCGTCGGCGCGGACGGCGGGGACGGCAGGTCGACGGGCGGCGCGACGACGTGCACGTCGTCGGGCGGGGCGACGCTCGACACCTCGGTCGTCCGTCCGCCGAGGTGGACGTAGGCCGGCACGAGATCGGCCGGCACCGTCGCCGGTCGGTACACCCCGTACGGGCTCGCGGCCGACGGTCCGCCACCGAGTCCGTACAGACCGGGGATGCTCGACAAGGCCGTCTCGACGAAGGCGTTCGAGAACGCCCGGCCGATCTTGCGTTCGTCGGGATCCTTGACGGTGATGCGCCACTGGGCGGTCGCGGCCTCGTTCGAGTCGGGGTCGGGCTGGTCAGTACGGATCACACGGGCATCGACCGACGCGACGTCGTCAGGCCCGAACGGGCAGGCCCGCCAGAACGCC
>JAUHYJ010000733.1 GCA_030425785.1 Acidimicrobiia bacterium
CTGCTCGATCGCCATGCAGTTGCGGCCGATCTCGCCGAGACCGCCGAGGAAGACGACGCGTACCGGATCAGCCACGGGCGGCCACCAGGTTCGCGTAGACCGTCGCCGCTCGCTCGTCGATGCCGGCGGGGGCATCGCCGATCGGGAGTCGGGCCTGGCCGACCGAGAAGCCGAGATGACGCATCATCGCCTTCGTCGGGATCGGGTTCGGTGCGTCGTCGCTCGACTTGAACACGTTGCTCTCGACGAGCCGCCGGTTCACGCGTTGCACGGTCGTGATGTCACCGCGCTCCCACGCGTCGAACAGCTCGACGTGGTCGGGGCCGGTCCAGTGCGTCGAGACCCCGATCGTGCCGACGGCGCCGACCGACAGGAACGGCACCGTCAGGTCGTCGTCGCCCGAGTAGATCTCGAACCCGTCGGGCGCCGCGGCGAGCAGCCGGGCGGTCTCGGCCGGGTTGGCGGCCGCGTCCTTCACGCCGACGATGTTCGGCACCTCGCGTGCGAGTCGGACGAGCACCTCGGTCGACACCTTGCGCCCGGTCCGGATCGGGATGTCGTAGATCAGTTGGGGCAGCTCGCACGACTCCGCGACGGCCCGGAAGTGCGCCTCGATCCCGGCCTGCGACGGCCGGCTGTAGAACGGGCACAGCGACAAGACCCCGTGCACGCCGAGCTTGGCCGCCTGCTTGGACAGCTCGACCGAGTGCGACGTGTCGTACCCGACGGTGCCGGCGACGACCGGCACGTCGACGGCCTCGACGACGGCGGCGAACATCGCGAGCTTCTCGTCATCGGACAGCGTCGGCGACTCGCCGGTCGTGCCGCACACGACGAGGCCCTCGTGGCCCTCGCCGACGAGATGGCGCGCGAGACGCTGCGCTTCGTCGAGGTCGACGGCACCTGCGGCGTCGAACGGTGTGATCATCGCCGAGAGGATTCGGCCGAATGTGGGCATCAGTACTTCTCCTGGGCAACGCGTGAACCTTCATCCTGCCCGTGCACCGCATCATCCCACAACGACGAAGTCGTTCCAGCTTCTCTGCCGTCCGGCACACGCGTTACGGAGCACTCCGGGCCGGGTTCGCCGCCGACGCGCTGCGCGCCGGATACCGTGGGACGACGTGACTCGCCGCACGAAGATCGTCGCCACGCTCGGCCCCTCGTCGAGCGATCGCGCCACCCTCGCCGACATGGTGCGCGCCGGTATGAACGTGGCCCGCATCTCGCTCGCACACACGTCCCTGGACGACGCGCTCGCGCTGCACCGGCTGGCACGCGAGGTCGCCGCCGACGAGGGCGCGACGCTCGCGACGATGGTCGACCTGCCGGGCCCGATCATCCGGATCGGGCGACCGCCCGAGGAGCACGTCGATCTCGAGACCGGCGCGACGATCACCTTGCGCAGCGGCAACGGCCCGACCGACCACGACACGGTGTTCATCGACTACCCCGACCTCTTCACCGACATCGCCGTCGACGACGAGATCCAACTCGGCGAGTCGGCGCGAGCACGCGTCACGCTCGTCGCCGACGACCACGCCTGCGCCGAGGTCGTGTTCGACGGCTCGTTGACCGGGCGCGGTGCGGTCAAGCTGCCCCGCGAGACGTCGCCGCTGCCGGTGGCGACCGACCGGGTCTTCCACGAGATCGAGCGCTTCGTCGAGGCCGGCGTCGACATCGTCACCGCCAGCGCCCGCGGCGCCGACGATCTCCGACAGCTGGGCATGAGCGGCGGCGACGGTCCGATGCTGATCGCCAAGGTCGAATCGATGTCGGCGTTCGAGCACCTGAGCGAGATGATGCCGTTCGTGCGGGGCATCATCATCGGCCGCGGCGGGCTCGGGCTCGAGGCCCGCCTCGAGGATCTGCCGCACATCCAGAAGCAGATCACCGAGCAGTGCATCGCGTCCGGTCTGCCGGTCATCACGGCATCGCAGATGCTCGACTCGATGATCACCGCGCCGGCGCCGACGCGCGCCGAGACGACCGACGTGTCGAACGCCATCCTCGACGGGGCGTCGGCCCTGATGCTGTCGGCCGAGACCGCGGTCGGCACGGACCCGGCGCTCGTCGTCCGCACGCTGGCCCGCATCGCCGAGCGAACCGACGAGCGATTCGACCATCGCGGGTGGACGCGACGCAT
>JAUHYJ010000734.1 GCA_030425785.1 Acidimicrobiia bacterium
CCTGCGCGACCTCGGCTACGCCCTGCTCGTCATGCCGCTCGACGAGTATCTCGAGCTCGACGGCAACGTCGGCGCGTTCCTCGACACGTCGCTGCACTCGAACGTCGCACTCCCCGACGGTTCCCCACTGCGCGTCGCCGTCGTCGACCCGATCGCCGAGCAGTTCGCCGAACGCGCCGACGCCCGGCTGACGCCGATCGAGCGCGCCGTCCGCGTCATGGCGACGGCCACGGCGATGCGGTACGGGCTCGAGCCCGATCTGCGGAGCCTCGTGATCACGTCGCCCGACCTGTTGAGTCCGGACGCCGAGACCGTCGCTGCGCTCGAGCGGTTCGTCTCCGAGCACCCCGACTTCACGCTCCAGACCCTCGACCGCATCAACGGCGTGACGAACTCGTTCTTCATCGACGGACAGGTCCACCAGGTCGAACTGCCGAGCCGGCCCGACGTCGTGATCGAAGCGCGAGCGGCTCGACGCGACGAACTCCTGGTCGAGATCGCGGTCGTGTCGTCGATGCTGCCCGCCGACGACCCGCGGCCGGGCGACTGGGACGGCCGGCTGCGGGTCGCGCTCTCGACCGGGCTGACCGAGGCCGAGGCGGCGGCCGTCTTCGACGACGTGGCGAGCGAACTCGGCCAGCTGCGCGCCGACGTGCTGCCGCCCGAGCGTTTCGCGTTCACGATCGCGGGCAGCGACGCCACCGTCCCGGTCCGCATCGAGAACGCGTCGTCCACGCCACTCGAGATCGTCGTGCGGGTCGAGGCCGACAAGCTGGCGGTGCCGGGTGGTGAACTCCCCTGGACCCTCGAACCGAACCAGGTCACCGAGATCCCCGTGCCGGTCGAGACACTGTCGAACGGGGTGTTCCCGGTCGCCGTGCAGGTCCTCACCCCCAACGGCGTCCCGCTCACCGACACGGTCGAGCTCACGGCCCGGGTGAACAACCTCACCGGCCTCGGCCGGGTCGTCACCGTCGGCGCCGCGCTGGTCCTGTTGAGCTGGTGGTTCTCGTACTTCCGCGCCCGCCGTCGTCGCCGCCTCGACCTGGCGACCGGCCGCCACCCGTCGCGCGCCGTCGGCGCCGACGAACTCGCCGCCGAGGCGGCGGCCCGCGATGCGGTGCCGACCACGGAGGCCGGTGGTGGGCGGCGACCCGGTCGAGGACCGGTCGGCGCCGACGAGTAGGCTCGCCTCCTCGTGAGCATCCGCATCGTCACCGACTCGTCCTGCGACCTTCCCGACGACGCCGTCGCGGAGCACGGCATCCGGGTCGTCCCGCTGTCGATCCGATTCGGCGACGAGGAGTTCATCGACCGCGAGCAGCTCTCGACCCAGGAGTTCTGGCGTCGCTGCGCCGCATCGTCGACGCTGCCCGAGACCGCGGCACCGGCACCGGGCCAGTTCGAGCAGGCGTACCGCGAGCTGCTCGCCGAGGGCGCGACCGGGATCGTCGTCGTGTCGCTGTCCGGTGCGCTGTCGGCCACCATGCAGAGCGCCGAGCTCGCCGCCCGATCGGTCGCCGACGACGTCGAGGTCCGCGTCGTCGACACCCGTTCGGTGTCGCTCGGTGTCGGCACGATCGCGCTGGCGTGCGCTCGGGCCGCGGCAGACGGTGCCTCGATCGACGAGGTCGAGGCACAGGCCCGCCAGCTCGCCGAGCGGACCCGGGTGTTCGGTGCGCTCGACACCCTCGACAACCTGAAGAAGGGTGGTCGGATCGGCAACGCCAGAGCGTTGCTGGCGACGGCGCTGGCGATCAAGCCGATCATCGAGGTCGTCGACGGCCAGGTCGAGCAGGGCGGCAAGCAGCGCACCCGGTCGAAGGCGCTCAAGTTCCTCGTCGACAAGGTCGTGTCGTTCGAGGGCGATGTGCACGACCTCGCGGTGCTGCACGCCGATTGTGACGACGTCGACCAGTTCGTCGAACTGCTCCGGGCGCACTACGACGGCGAGATCGTCGTCGGCGAGATCGGACCCGTGATCGGCACCCACGCCGGCCGCGGGACGATCGGTGTCGCGTTCAACGCCTGACGCCGTCTGGTGGATTGCCCTCAACTGGAGGTTGAGGGCAAGTAGTTTGACGGACGGTCATGGCCGCGTCTGCACCTCCTCCTCGTCCCGCGCCCGTCGGTGAGCTGCT
>JAUHYJ010000735.1 GCA_030425785.1 Acidimicrobiia bacterium
TCTCGGAACCACCGCTCGACCCATCGTCGTCAGCGGCCGGGACGTCGGCGTCCGCCGCGGGATCGGCGGTGGCATCGTCGTCATCTCCGCCGCACGAGGCCAGCACGAGAGCGGCGGCGAGCAGGGACAGGGCACGTGGTCGCATGCCCCGACCGTACGCCCCGCCACTCGACGCGTGCTCGACCGTGCGTCGCCGCGACGCCGATCGGACACTCAGCCGGCGAGCGCGTCGAGCAGCTTCGTCGGGGTGTCCTTCGGGCTGATCTTCGGCCAGGCCCGCTCGATCTTGCCCTGCTCGTCGACGAGGAACGCCGAGCGCTGGACGCCCATGTACTCCTTGCCGTAGTTCTTCTTCAGGACCCACACGCCGTACTTCTCGGCGATCGCATGGTCGGCGTCGCTGACGAGCGTGAAGCCGAGCTCGTACTTGTCGTCGAACTTCTTCAGCTTCGCCGGGGTGTCGGGGCTGACGCCGACGATGACGGTGTCGCCGATGTCGGCCGCGATGTCGCGGAGACCGCAGGCCTGGGTCGTGCAGCCCGGGGTGTCGGCACGCGGGTAGAAGTAGACGAGCACCTTGCGGCCCTGCAGCTTCGAGAGCTGGACCTTGTTCTCGTCCTGGTCGAGGAGGGTGAACGCCGGGGCCCGCCTGCCCTCGGCCGGAGTCGTGTCAGCCATGGAGCCAGCGTAGATCCGCCCGGTCCGGGTCAGGCGCCCGTGAGCTCGCGCCAGCGCGCGGGGTACGCCGCGGCGGCCTCCGTCGGCGTCATCCGCAGCGTCGACTCGGGTACCAGGTCGGCGATGAGGCGACCCTCGGCGTAGTGGTGGTTGACGTTGCCGACGCCCTCGAACAGCTCGGCCCGCCGCGTCAGCAGTTCGCCCGGCGGCTGCTCGTCGAAGTAGCCCCAGATGGTGAACGCCACGTTCAGGTCGTGCACGACCGGCGCCCGCGAGTACAGCGACGCCCGCCGCAGCGCGATGTTGACGCACCCGCGGATGGCGTCGTCGAGACGCTCGCCCTCGGGGACGTGCAGGCGCGGCGCCAACTTGTGGGCGATCGTCAGCGCGAACCCCTGATCGGGCCCCATCGCGCCCATCCGCTCGCCCGTCGGCTGGAGGCCGTCGACGACGCCGGGACGCTCGGGCGACCAGCCGTCGGGCACGACGTCGGGCGACTCGTAGTGCTTCTGGTCGCGGGTGTGGGCGAACTTCGGCGCTGCCATACGCCGTCGAGCGTACCGCTCCGGCGGATGTGTCAGGAACTGTGCAGGAGTCCGTAGACGAGCGACTCCGACAGCGCCCGCCACGAGGCCTCGATGATGTTCGGGCTGACGCCGATCGTCGTCCAGTCGCGCTCGCCGTTCGTCGCGGTGAGCAACACCCGGGTGACCGCGCCGGTCGCCTCGCCGCCGTCGAGGATGCGCACCTTGTAGTCGATCAGGTGGATGCGATCGAGCTGCGGGTACGCCGACTGCACCGCCTGACGGAACGCCGTGTCGATGGCGTTGACCGGGCCGTTGCCCTCGGCGGT
The DNA here is from genome assembly GCA_030425785.1 of Acidimicrobiia bacterium. GTDB lineage: Bacteria > Actinomycetota > Acidimicrobiia > Acidimicrobiales > Ilumatobacteraceae > Ilumatobacter. The sequence goes on from JAUHYJ010000735.1 coordinate 1,532, forward strand.
GTGCACGAAGCGCTCGTCGCCGACCCAGACCTTCACGGTCGCCTCGGTGTTGAACGTGTCGGCGAGTTCGTCGGTGATGAACCGCATCGACTCGACCTCGAAGAAGTTCTGCTCCCACCCGGTCGCCCGACGCATCAGCAGCTCGAGCGAGGCGTCGGCAGCCTCGAAGTGGTAGCCCTCGTGCTCGAGACGCTTCAGCTCGTCGATGACGGTGTTGATCACGGCGCCGTCCATCTCGATGCCGAGATCGTCGGCCTTCATCTGGATCGTGGCACGCCCCGCCATCTCGGACACGACGAAGCGGGTGTCGTTGCCGACCTGCTCGGGCGAGACGTGCTCGTACGCGTCGCGGGCGCGGGCGATCGCCGACACGTGCAGGCCGGCCTTGTGGGCGAACGCCGACGAGCCGACGTAGGGAGCCTGCGGGTTCACCGCCCGGTTGAGCGTCTCCGCGACGCGGTGCGACACGACGGTGAGACGCTCCATCCGCCCCTCCGGCAGGCAGACGTAGTCCTGCTTGAGCTCGAGGTTCGGGATGATCGTCGTGAGGTTGGCGTTGCCGGTCCTCTCCCCCAGCCCGTTCAGGGTCCCCTGCACATGGCGG